>NZ_FXTX01000001.1 GCF_900182795.1 Venenivibrio stagnispumantis | reverse complement strand
TATAGAAAATTTTTAAAATTGGTGTCATTTATTTACCTCCCAATGTTTTTTGGGAGGTTTATTTTTAACATATTTTTATTTTTCACTCAAGGTATATATATATGAAACTGCTATTGATACGGCTTATAATTATTACTCTTCTGCAAAAACATATTCTCAGGCTAAGATATTACAAGTTTATGTAGAAAATATACTCGGTAATATACTACAAGAAAATGTAAAAAGTGCAGAGGCTCTTTCCGGATTACAGCATATAGCATCAAACACACAGGGAAGAATAAAGGATACCGAAACGGTTTTATCCCTTATTCTTGAAATATCGGAGCAAACAAATCTGCTTTCATTAAATGCAGCAATAGAGGCAGCAAGAGCCGGTGAAATGGGAAGGGGCTTTGCAGTAGTTGCAGATGAAGTTAGAAAACTTGCAGAAAGAACGGCAAAAAGCACTACGGAAGTAAGACAAACAATAGGTGGAGTAATATCAGATGTAAGTAAGATAACTGAGAATATAAATAAAATATACTCAAAGATGAATAAAGATAAAGAAGCATTCCAAAACTCTTTTAGTGCCATATCAAATACAATTGATATTATAAACAAAACTGCTGAAAATAATTTGAACTTAATAGAAAAAACATGGTCTATGATAGAACCTATACCGGAGATGAAAAAAGATGATAAACTCAGAGATTTTATCATGATAGGAGCAAAGATAATAGACCATGCTAAATTTATGAAGAATGTAGTGGATAAACTTGATACAAAAGATTATTCATTACTTGCAGACCATACCCAATGTACTTTCGGAAGATGGTATTATGGTGGTGGTATGGAGCAATTTAAAATTTACGGCACAGAATGTATAAATGTATTAAAAGAGACAGAAATACCTCATATAGAGTTCCATAAAGAAGGTAATGCTATAATCTCATTAATAAAAGAAGGAAAACTCCAAGAAGCTATATCTGAAAGCATAGAGTTTACTAATGAATCTCAAGAGATTATAGATAAACTTAAAAAAGTGGCAGAATGTATAAAAAATGCGAAATGATGGTGGTAGTAATAAGTGATAGTAGATAGTGAATAGTGATAGTAGTTAGAGGATAGTTGACGGGAAGCTTTTAGGGGCTTCCTGATTTTTTTTATTACAAATTTCCGTTTGATAGAGTCTCCGAAACTAATTTATTTTTAATTTAGTTGATTTATTTTATCAAAATTAAGAATATCCATATATTCCCATTCTTTATAAGCCATTGCGTACATTTTTTGTTTCGTTAGATAGTTTATTATATCTTCTTCTAATCTTAAACTTGCAAAGATAGGAATTAGTTTATATTCTCTATATTCCGGAAATAAAGCTAAAAATCTATCTATTTTTCTATCTTTAAACTCATTTATATAATCAATTTTCGGCGTAGATTTAACTTCTACTAAGAACACAGTTTTACAATCATCACTAACTGCTATAACATCAAATTCATCTTTTAATCCGGTTTTTTTATCTTTTTTCTTTCTGTTAACCTGTAAATCATCTATTTCACAATTAAAATATTGTTTTACAACAGGAGAAACTGCCGGAACTATTATATCCTCAACAATCGTTCCAAGTTTATTAGCTAACTCACCCCATCTTTTATTCATAGATTTTTTTAACTCATCCGTATCTTTTTTAATAGCCTCTTTAAATTTCTCAGTATCTTTATTAATAGCTTCTTTAAACTCTTGCATTTCCTTTCTCATAGCTTCTTTAAAGTTCTCGGTATCTTTTTTAATAGCCTCTTTAAATTTCTCAGTGTCTCTATTAATAGCTTCTTTAAACTCTTGCATTTCCTTTCTCATAGCTTCTTTAAAGTTCTCGGTATCTTTTTTAATTGCCTCTTTAAACTTTTCAGTGTCTCTATTAATAGCTTCTTTAAACTCTTGCATTTCCTTTCTCATAGTTTCTTTAAAGTTCTCAGTGTCTTTTTTAATGGCCTCTTTAAATTTCTCAGTGTCTCTATTAATAGCTTCTTTAAACTCCTCGGTATCTTTTCTAATTGCTTCTTTAAACTCTTTCATTTCGGTTCTCATTTCATCTTTAAATTCTCTCATCTCTTTGGATAATCTTTGTAATTCAAGTTCAGTTCTTTGTTGTGTTTTTATAAGTTCCGCCATCAATTTTTCAAGCTTATCTACTCTTTCTTTTGTTGTAGCCATTTTTATACTCCAAAGTTAGAGGTATATCTAAAAAATATATTCTAAGCCAATGAAATTTTCCACGATTTTTCAATTATAAATCCGGAAATCTTTTATAAAAATCATTCATTCTTTCGTAATAATGGGCTACCTGTAATATAGTTCCTTCATCAAAAGGTTTTCCTATTATCTGCATTCCCACCGGCATATTATCTTTAAATCCACAAGGTATGCTTATAGCCGGTACCGTTGCCATATTTACCGATACGGTGTATATATCCGATAGATACATCTGAATAGGGTCAGAAGATTTTTCTCCTATTTTAAATGCTATATCCGGTGTTGTAGGTGTTATTATAACATCAACATTTTTAAATGCATTCATAAAATCTTGATAAATTAATGTTCTAACTTTTTGAGCTTTTAGATAGTATGCATCATAATATCCGGAAGATAAAGCATAAGTTCCTATCATTATTCTTCTTTTTACTTCTGCTCCAAATCCTTCATCTCTTGTTTTAGAATACAAACTTTCCAAATCATTATAATCTTTTGTTCTATAACCGTATCTTATTCCATCAAATCTTGCTAAGTTAGAAGAAGCTTCCGAAGGTGCAATTATATAATATGCTTCTATTGCATATTTGCTGTAAGGAAGGGTTATTTCAACGATATTAGCTCCTTCTTTTTCAAGGGATTTTATTGCATTTAAAACTATATCTTTTATCTGTTTATCTAAATCTTCCGAGAAAAACTCAGATGGAATACCTATTTTAATTCCTTTTATATCTTTTCCTACAAAATCTAAAAAGTTAGGAACAGGATTATTTGAAGAGGTAGAATCTTTTTCATCTTTACCTGAGATAATATTCATAAGCAATGCTGTATCTTCTACTGTCCTTGTTATAGGCCCTATCTGGTCTAAGGAAGATGCAAATGCTACCAAACCGTATCTTGAAACCCTTCCGTAAGTTGGTTTTAAACCTACAACTCCACAAAATGCTGCCGGCTGCCTGATAGAACCTCCGGTATCAGAGCCAAGGGCTGCCGGTACAATTCCTGCTCCAACTGCTGCTGCTGAACCACCGGAAGAACCTCCCGGAACCCTTTCCAAATCCCAGGGATTTTTTGTAATAAAAAATGCAGAGTTTTCTGTAGATGAACCCATTGCAAACTCATCCATATTTGTTTTTCCGGTAATTATATAACCTTCTTTTTTAAGTTTTTCTATAACAGTGGCATCAAAAACAGGAATATAATTTTCAAGCATTTTTGAAGAGCAGGTGGTTTTTATATCTTTTGTTGAGATATTATCTTTAATTGCTACCGGTAAACCGTATAAATCCGGTATATTATCAAGCTTAGTTAAATTTTCATCTAAAATCTTGGCTTCTTGCAGGGCTTTATCTATTAAATTTGTAACATAACTTTTTATTTTTGGTTCAACTTTTTCAGTCCTTTCTGCAAAAGACTCTATAATTTCAGAAGGTTTGATTTCTTTTGTTTTTACTAAATCTGATAACTCTTTTAAACTTTTTTTCCAAAGCTCCATCATAACTCTCCTGCTTCTTCTTCTGATATAGGATTTTCCGTAATAGATAATCTGTCAAAATATTCTTTGTATCTTGTATCAGGTGTAGATAATTGAGATTCCATCTCTTTCGCATGCTCTATACATAAAGTAGTCCATGGTATAGCTTTTAATCTTTCTTTTTCTATCTCTTTACCACAAACTTCACATATACCGTATGTTCCATTTTCTATTCTCTCAAGGGCTTCATCTATCTTTCTCAGTAGCTCAATTTCAACATCTTCCAGTTCACCGAGAATTTCCTCTGTATAATCTATATAAGCATACTCTTCTAAATCTCTACTATCTTGACTTTCCTCTGTTAATCTATGTTCCGTTTCTTCCTGTTTAAAAAATCTTTCTAAAATCTTTCTTTTCATTTCTAATAACATTTTTCTGTATTCTAATAACTCTTCTTTTGTCATTTTTACTCTCCTTTTTAAAACATATTTTTTATTTTTTCAAATATAGATTTAAACTTTTCAGTTAAATTTATAGGCTGATTAAAAGATTCTATTTCATTTTTTTGTAAAGCATTTTTCTTAAATAATATTATTCCAATAGAGGTTGCATATTGTGGAAAAGATAGTTTATCAATGAATCCTTTGTAATTTCTTGGCTTTCCTATTCTTACATCTTTTTCTAATATTTTTTCTGCAAAATCTTTAATATAGCCTGTATTTGCAACTCCACCGGTCAAAACCACCCCTGCATTTAATTTTTGGTAATAACCTGAATTTTCAAGCTGTTCCCTTATTTTTTCTAAAATTTCCGATAACCTTGCTTCTATCGTATCTACAACTTCAAATCTTTCAATCTGGACTTTTTCTTCAGAGCCCCTTATCTCTACTTCTATAAAATCATTTTCTAATATATATTCTGTAGAAGCAAGGGAGCATTGAAGTTTTAAATTTTCTGCTTCCAATTTAGAGAGTTTAAATCTGTGGGCAATATCCATAGTTATCTGATTTCCACCTATAGGTAAAGATTTAATAAAATGAGGACTTCCATCTTTATATATTACTATATCTGTTGTACCGGCTCCTATATCAACTACTGCCACACCCATCTCTTTTTCTTCATCATATAAAACTGCATTGGCAGAAGCAATAGGCGTAGCAACAAAATCTGCAATTTTTATTCCTGCTGATTCTACTATTCTTTTGATATTGTTTAAATTAGTAGATTTATTTAATATTATATGAAATTCACCTTCTAATTTATTTGCAATTAATCCAACCGGATCTATGACTTTATCTTCTTCATCCAATACATACCACTTTGGAATTACATGAATTACTTCATAATTTTCTTTATTTACTTTGGTAGAAACTTTTTCTATTAGGGCAGTTATATCATTTTCATCTATCTCTTTTTGGGAAGTAGAAAATATTAAAGATTCTTTCTCATTTTTAAAATCTAAATGGGGTCCTCCAACATTAATAATAGCCGAGCTAATCTTAAATCCGGATGAAGCCTCTGCTAAGCTTACTGCTTCTTTTATTGATTTATAAAGTTCTCCCGGTTTTGTTATAATACCTTTTTCTATTCCGTTTGAATTTGCTTCTCCAAAACCTATAATATGAGTATCTCCTAAATCATCAACTTCAGCTAATATAACACTGATTTTTGCAGTTCCTATATCTATAGCTACCAAAATATTTTCTTTATTCACCTTTTATCTCCTTGCTATAACAATTGTATCAAAACTAAAATTTATATATTTATAATTATTAATACTAACTTTGCTAAAAAACAACTTTGCTTTTTCTAAATCTTCTTCCAAATTATCTGCTCCAAAAACTAATATTTTATCTTTCCAATTAACAACTATTTGAGACCTATAAATTATAATACTTTTTAAATCTTTAAAATAATTATTTAAAATTCCTAAATATTTTAACTTATTTTTATCAAAATTTTCATCTTGATAATCTATTATCGGTAAACTTTCGTAATTTTGATAATACTTAGGATTTAGAATATTGCCATTTTCATCTATTAAATATTTTTCAGATTTAAAATTTAAAATTGCAATTGGTTTGCTTTCTACTATTTTTAGCTTTAAATCGCCAAATTTTATTTTCTCTATATTTAAATCTTTAACAAAGCCATATTTTTTGACCCTATCTTTTATAATATCTTCATCTACAAATAACCATGTTTGGTCTTTAAATATTTCTTTTATATCTTTTTCTGTTAATTTATCTGTTCCTTCTACATATACATGTTTTATACCTAAGATATCTTTTACAAAAGGCAAAGTAGGTGAAAAATATCCAAATAATCCACATGCAAATAGCCATATAGCTATTAATAATATCTTACCTATTTTCATTTAAAGCACCTTCTATTATTAATTTTACAAGGTTATTAAAATCAATTCCGGCTGTTTTCGCTGCTTTTGGAAGCAAGCTATGTTCTGTCATTCCGGGAATTGTGTTTAATTCAAGTATATAAGGTTGTTTATCTGATAGAATAAAATCTACCCTTGCTGCTCCTTTGCATTCTAAGATTGAGTAAGCTTTTAGAGCCAAATCCTGTATATATAGATAGGTATCTTTTTCTATCTGTGCCGGACATATATATTTTGTTTTACCGGTTATATATTTATTTTGAAAATCATAAAATCCTTCTTCTACAACTATTTCTACTATATCAAGTGGTTTTCCATTTAAAATACTAACCGTTATCTCTCTTCCTTCTATATATTCTTCTATCAACACTTTTTTATCTAATTTAAAAGCTTCTTCCAATG
This sequence comes from Venenivibrio stagnispumantis, assembly GCF_900182795.1. NCBI lineage: Bacteria > Pseudomonadati > Aquificota > Aquificia > Aquificales > Hydrogenothermaceae > Venenivibrio > Venenivibrio stagnispumantis. The sequence goes on along the minus strand of NZ_FXTX01000001.1, from coordinate 198,176 downwards.
CATTTTCAAGCTCTTGTTGGTTTTTTACAATATAAACTCCTATGGAAGATCCTTCTGTTGCTGCTTTTACAACAACCGGAAATTTTATATCTTTATTTTTTATCTCTTGCATAGATTTTATTGTAAAACTTTTCGGCACAGGCAAATTGTGGGATTTTAATATATCTTTTGTTGTTTCTTTATCCATACATACGGCACTTGTTTTAACACCTGAGCCGGTATATGGAATATTTAAAAATTCCAAAACTCCCTGTATTATTCCATCTTCTCCAACTTTTCCGTGTAAAGCTATAAAAGCAACATCCGGTTTATATTCCGAAATCTCTTTTATAAATTTAAGTGGCTCTACTATATCAAACACTTTATAATCATAATTTAACTCTTTTAAAGCTTTTTCTACTGCTTTACCGGATTTAATGGAAATTTCCCTTTCTTTTGATACTCCACCATAGATTAAAGCCACTTTAACCAATAATCTTAACCTCTCTTTCAAGATTTATGTTAAATAAGTTTTTAATATCCCTTTCGGCAGATTGGAGTAAATTCATTAAATCTTTAAAAGATGCATTCCCATAATTTACTAAAAAATTAGCATGTTTTTCTGAAAATCCTATATCATTTATTCTTTTTCCTTTGTATCCGGCTTTTTCAAGCAGTAATCCGGCATAGCTATTTTCCGGATTTTTATAAGTAGAGCCGGCAGTAGGTAAATCAAGAGGTTGTTTGCTATTTCTTTGTATTAGGTGATTTTTTATTATTTGAGATATATCTTTATCTGATTTTTTAAGTTTTAATGTTGCAGAAAAAACAAAACCATCTTTTTGAAATCTCGTATATCTATAACTATGCTCTATCTCCTCTTTTTTTGAATAGATAATATTTCCATTGTTATCTATCCATTCAACATCTTCTAATATATCAAAAACTTCAACACCAAAAGCTCCGGCATTCATTGCCACTGCCCCGCCGATGGTTGCAGGAATACCTGATAGATACTCAAAACCTTCCAAATTATATTTTTTAACTATCTCAATAATATTTTTAAAACTTACTCCTGCTTCTGCTTTTATATAAAAAAATCCATTTTTTTCAAAGAGTTCTATTTTTTTTAAATTTTTAGTATGAATAAATATTTTATCAATTTCTCCATCTTTAAATATAATATTACTTCCAAGACCAAGAGGAATAATTTTTTCTCCGAACTCTCTTATCAGTAATGATAACTCTTCTTTATTTTTAGGGAAAAATATTATCTTACCTTTTCCGCCTATCTTTATACTGCAAAACTTTCTTAAATCAATCCATTCTTCATTTTCTATTTTATTTTTTAATATTCCCACTTTTAGTTATCTCATTAAAAATAAATTCGGCAGTATCTAATTTTACCAAACTTTTTAATTCTTTTTCTACATTTATATTTATTGATTTCTCCACGGTGTTTTTTAATTTTTGTATATCTATCTCTTCTTCTCTAAGGATTTCTGCTAAATTTAGCTCTTTTAGCCATTTTACATTATAATATTGATGGTCTGATACTGCATAAGGGAATGGGATATAAATTGCATATCTTCCACTTGCCATTATCTCATTTACCGTACTTGCTCCGGCTCTTGATATTACTAAATCACAGGCTCTAAGATATAATCCCACATCTTCCGTATATTTTATATCTATCAGATTTTCCGGTTTTTCTTCAATATTATGTTTTCCCGTGATAAGTATGAATTTAAAATCTTTTAGTTGTTTTGCAAGCTCTGTTGTGATTGAGATTAATTTTTTTGCTCCCTGACTTCCACCTATTACAAATATAACTTTTTCATCTTTATTTATACCTATAATCTTTCTTGCTTCTTCTTTTGATAAATTTATCTGCTGTTTTATCTTTTCTCTAAGTGGAAGTCCGCAATGTATTGCATTTTTAAAATATTTTTTTGTTATCTCAAAAGTTATAAATATTTTTTTTGAAAATTTTGAAAGGATAATATTTGTGTATGAAGGTATTGAGTTTTGCTCGTGGATATACAAAGGAGTTTTTGTTAAAAAGGAAGCAATACCAAGTGGTAAAGATACATACCCACCGAAAGATATTGAGTAATCCGGTTTTTCTTTTTTGATTAATCTAATTATAAAATAGGTAGCTTTTAATAGAGAAAATATACCTTTTACTGCATTTATAAATGATTTACCTCTTACTCCTTTTGTATCAAGCAGAATTTTTTCTCCATATGGAAAATCTTTTTCTTTTTCTATACCGTTTTTAGTGCCGATGAATACAACTTTATATCCATTTTTATGAAACTGCTGGGCTACTGCCAATGCCGGATAAAAATGTCCTCCTGTTCCTCCTCCGGAAATAAATACGGTTTTATTAGCCATATAATCTCCTTTTATATTGGCTTTTGTTTGGCTCTTTTGATATTCTAAGCAGTATTCCAAAATAAACCATATACATAACAAGTGAAGAACCACCATAACTGATAAATGGCAATGTAAAACCGGTAGAAGGCATTAGGCTAACATTCACAAGCATATGAAACAAAGCTTGAAGTGATATTAAATATGTAATCCCTATTCCTAATATCTGAGTAAATTCATCATCCTTTTCAAGAGAGATTTTTATTCCTCTGTATAGGATAATTAAGAATAAAGTTATAACAAATATTACTCCAAAGAAACCGGTTTCTTCACCGATTAAAGCAAATATATAATCTGTATGGATTTCCGGAAGATATCTTAATTTTTGTGTCCCGTTTCCTATTCCTTCTCCCCAAAAACCACCTTTTACAAAAGCCAATATAGCTTGAAAAGCCTGATATCCGGAGTCAGTTCTTGTTTGAACCGGGTCAATAAATCCTTCAATCCTTCTCCTTACATAAGGAGATTGTAAAGCATATATAATTGCCAATATTATCAAAGGTGAAGAAAAGGCTAAGAATCTTACAATATGTTTTAAAGAAAATTTTGATGAAAACATAATCAAGATAGTTAATAAAAATAAAAATATTGCCGCTCCTTTGTGGGGTTCTATAAATACAAGAAAACCCATAACTCCTACAGCAGCACCGATAGGAATATAACTTTCTAACTTTCCATAAAAATCTTTATCTTTTTTTGTTAAAAATTTCGCTAAAAATAGTATAAGGGCAAATTTTGCAAATTCTGAAGGCTGAAATCTGAAAAATCCAAAGCCAAGCCATCTTTTTGCAGATGTTGATTCAACATGAACCGGAAAAAGCAAAACTAATATAAGTAAAATGATAGATATTATAAATATATGGTAAGCATATTTTTTCCAAAAATTTATTGGCACCAAATAAGCTATAAAACCAAATATAAAAGCCACAATAAGCCATAAAATATGCCTTTTCAGATAATAAAAAGAATCTCCTCCGGAGATAATACCAGAACTAAATGTAGCACTATAAATAAATGTTATACCGGTAATAATTAAAAGAAAAACAGCTAAAAATAAAGTTTTGTCAAAAAGGGCTTCCCTAACCAACTTTTAGTTTCATACCTCTTATATAAATAATTATACCGGCTATAACCATACCAATCGTAATAATTTGATTCCATGTTAGATTTATAATAGGAATTGGTGGAGTTACTCCCCTGATAAATTCAAGTAAAAATCTTTCTAATCCGTATAAAATAAGATATAAAGCAAGAATTTGTCCGTCAAATTTTTTCTTTTTATAAATAAAAAATAGCAATATAAAAATTGTAAAATTTCCTATGGCTTCAAGAGGTTGAGTAGGATATAAAGGCATTCCCGGTGGAGCTAATGTATGAGGATTATGCGGAAATGTTATTGCAAAATCTCTGAATATAGAATCAGCAGGAACAGGTTTTCCATAACAACAACCGGCAGCAGTGCATCCAAGCCTTCCAAAAGCATGCCCTATAATAATTGATACACCAGCAATATCTCCTATTTTCAAAAGTGGCAGATTATATTTTTTTATAAAATAAATAGCCGTAATTACACCACCTAAAAATCCACCAAACCAATCAATACCACCTTTCCATACAGCTATATAATCTATAAATGAATTAAACTCATCTAAATGTTCAATTACATAAGCTATTCTTGCACCTATAAAAGCTCCAATTAATGTATAAAAAATTAGATTTTCTACTTTTTTTACATCTAAATTCTCTTTTTTTGCAAAATATAAAGCAATAGAGTATCCTACAATCAGTCCTATCGCTACCAAAACACCATAAGTATGTATTGTAAAATTTCCAATTTGTATTAAATCCGGAAACATTATCCCTCCTCCTATAATTTCGTAACTTCTTTTTGTGATTTTAGATATTTTTCAAGAACTATCTTTCTTTTTAAAGGAGAAAGATAATTTATAAATGGTATTCCATTTAGATGGTCTATTTCATGTTGTAAAACTATGGCTAAAAATCCATCTGTATCAATTGTTATCTCTTTACCATTTTCATCTTGGGCTATTACTTTTACTCTTTTTGCTCTTGGTATTGTTATACTTACTCCCGGAAAACTTAAACAGCCTTCCTTAGATTCTACTTGCCCTTCTTTTTCAACAATTTTTGGATTGATTAATGCCATTTTTACCGGTTCTTCGTCGGTTTCTTCTCCTGCTTCTTTTAGAGATTCTGCCCTTGCTGTTGTGTCTAATACTAATATCTGATAAGGTATTCCAATCTGATTTGCTGCAAGACCAACTCCATCTTCTTTATACATTATCTCCCACATTTTATCTAAAATTATTTTTAATTTTTCATCAAAAAAATCTACTTCTTTTGTTTTCTCTTTTAATATTTTATCCGGCCATGTTCTAATCCTGTAATCCATATATTTCACTCCTTCTTAAATTTAATCCTCTAAGGTACTCTTATAGATAGTAAAAGGTAATCAAATATAATCAAAAGATTATAAAAAATTATATCCTTCTACTATCTTGCAGAGTACCCGATTTTGCCTACTACCCGTTATTTGTAGCATTTCTACTACAAACTCACGGGATACTTGTAATAAATCTTTTATTTTTAATTTAATTGGTCTTGATAGCTTGTCAATTAATAGTTTCGTGTCGTTTATTAGTGGCATAGCCACTTTTCTTAATATGTTATAACTTCCTACTGCATCCGCATTAAATATTTTGTTTGTTATAAAATCTTTAAATAATCCTCTTTTTACTCTTTTACCATTATAAAGAGTATTTAATCGTTCCTTTAACTCTTTTTCCTTTTCTTTTAACTGATTTAATTCTTCTTCTAATAGATTTGTATTATTTAGTTCTCTTTTTACCTTTAAATATTCCTCTCCAATTTCTAAAACTTTATTCAGATTAGCAAATGGAGATGTTTTGCTTGTGAATTCTTCTGATGTTTCTTCTGTTTCTATTCCATATTCTTCAAGTTTATATTTTAACATATCAATTATTTTTCTAAATGGTATGCTTACAAAATGTTGGTTTGTTTTATTCCCTAAATCTATGCCATCTTTACTATTTGTTGCTCCATTTCCTAATATTACCTTTTTATGCCCGGTTTCATATAGATAATCTGCTATTTTCCTTGTTATTTGATGGAATATGTTATTTAAATATCTTTCTCTGAATGCAGATAATTGTTTTTGTTTATTTATTAATGTTTTTATCTGTAATCTAAGATTATCTATATTTAAATAATCTTTTGATAGTTTGTTTATCTGGTTTTGCAATAAATCTATTTCTGATTGTATTTTTGATTTCTCTTTATTAAACCATTGATTAAATGATTTTGTCTCTTTACCACTTATTATTAGGGTTTTTAAATCCGGATTATTGCTAAATATCGTTAATAGATTATTTAATCCTAAATCTATTCCTGCTATATATTGCTTTTCTATTTCAGGAATTTTTATTTCTTTTGTATAAATCACATCAATATAAGCATCACTTCCTATGGTTTTTATTCTTATGGATTTTATCTTTTGTTTATCTATGTAATCAGGTAATTTAACCTTTATATATTTTGAGTTTTTATTATCAAAGGTTAATTTAACTAATAGATATTTATTATTTACAATCTCAAAACTCCTTGTATCTAATTCAATGGTAAAAGATATAATGTCCTTTAATTTCTTTACTTTCGGTGGTCTTGGTTTCCCTCTGAATTTGCTTGGATTTTTATTGTATTCTTTTAAAGATTTGAAATAACTGTTGTAATTACCTATATACTGCCTTATTATTGATTGGACTGCATAATTGTTTTTTGTCTTATCTTTTTGCTGTTTTAGTTTAACTATAAAATTTTTTAATTCTTGATTTTTCTCAATATTTTGTAAAATACAATTATATTCTTTTAATTTTTCTTCTTTAGATTTTTTAATATTGCCATTTTCATCTTTTGTATCTCTTGGTCTATATGGTTTATCTGATAATAGATTAAATAAATAACTTTCGTTTAAAATTATATATCCATAATTTTTGTAATAGATTTGGTTAAAGATAATAATGAGATTTCTAAAATGTGCTAATTCGTATTGTAGATTTAAAACTCTATCTTTTCTTTGTTTTCCACTTATCCTAATGCTTAATGCTCTTTTATAGGATTTCATATATAATACTATATAGTCTTTTGATATAATTTGCAACAAGTTTTATAAGAATAAAGAACTATATTTCTTTCATCTTTTCTTTTAACTTTTTTACTGCTTCTTTTTTGTCTTTGGCTTTAAAAATTGAATTACCGGCAACAAAGATATTTACTCCAAGATTACTTAATAAAGATATATTCTCTTCATTTATACCGCCATCTATTTCTATCAGGATATCTTCTCTTTCTACTTTTGAAATAAGTTCTTTTAGTTTTGTTATTTTATTTGCAGTTTGTGGAATAAATTTTTGTCCTCCAAAACCGGGATTTACAGACATTATTAATACATAATCTATATAGTAGATAATCTCTTCTAAGGTATTTACCGGTGTAGCAGGATTTAATACTACTCCTGCTTTTACTCCGTTTGATTTTATATAATCTACCAATCTATGGGCATGGATTGTTGCATCCATATGAAAAGATACCATATTTACACCGGCTTTTATAAATGCATCTATATGTTTTTCCGGTTCTACTATCATAAGATGGGCATCAAATGGCAAATGGGTTATACTTCGCAGTGATTCTATAACCGGTGGCCCTATTGTTATATTTGGCACATATCTTCCATCCATAACATCAAGATGTATTATATCTGCTCCGGCTTCTTCAACTTCTTTTATCTCATCATATAATCTTGAAAAATCTGCTGATAAGATAGATGGGGCTAAATATTTCATGTGATTACACCTTCTAATTTATGTCTTTTAAAACTCTCTCCATTTGTTATAAGCTCTCTTCCAAGTCTTAGAATCATTTCTTTATCCTTACCTGGCTCTCTTCCGGCTCTTGTTAAATATCCTCCTGCCATTAAGCAGTTTGCTATTTCCATTGCTACATCGTGTAGATTTTGTAAATTTTGCTCTCTTCCACCACAAAGTCTTATCTCTGCATCAGGATTTAAAAATCTAAATAAAGCAACTATTTTTAAACATCTTTCAGGAGTTAGATTATTACTATTTTCAAGTGGTGTTCCGGGAATAGGAATTAAAAAATTAAGCGGGATAGAATGAACTCCAAGATTTCTATATGTTAATGCAAGCTCATATATATCTTCATCTGTTTCTCCCATTCCAAATATTCCACCGGTGCATGTTGAAAGTCCTACTTCCTGAATATTTTTTATTGTTTCATATCTTTCTTTCCAAGTATGGGTTGATACTATTTTGGAAAAAAATCTTTCAGATGTTTCAAGGTTATGATTTATTCTATTTACACCGGCTTCTTTCAATTTAATTAAATCTTCTTTATCTACCGTCCCTATGGAACAACAAACTTTTAATGGATAAAGTTGTTTTATTTTTTTTACGGCAGAAGCTATCTTTTCTACCTCTTCTTTTGTTGCCCTTCTACCACTTACTACTATGCAATATCTGTTTGCTTCTATGGAGATTGCTTTTTCTGCACCTTCAAGCATTTCTTCTTCTGATACAAGAGGATAAGCATTTATAGCTGTTTTAAATTTTGAAGATTGGGCACAAAAAGAGCAATCTTCCGAACATGCTCCATTTTTTGCATTTATTAAAGAGCAAAACTCTACCTGATTCTGAAATTTTGCTTCCCTAACCTTAGAAGCTTCCTCTACCAAATCCATTAAGTAATGATTATCAAGATTAAGAATAGATATTGCTTCTTCTTTTGTTAATATATATCCATTTAAAACTTTTTCTGCTAATCCTGTTATTATCATAATTTTCTCCTGAAATTCTTACTACTTATACAAAAATTTTATCATATTATCCAAATTTTAATCTTCAAATATTCTTGTTTTATAAATAAAGATTTCCGGATGATATTTTATCCAGCAATTTGGTGGAAGTCCTGCTTTAAGACATAAATGGGATAAAAATTTTTCTTTATCCGGAATTTGCTCCCAAACATCAGGTAAAAATGTTCCTTGATATTCTCCTAATTTTAAAATAACTCCATCTTCAAATGGTTTAATTTTTTCAAGTAAATCTTGAGGGTCTTTATATTGTAAAATTTGCGGGAAAGATAAAATAGAAACTTTTGTTTTTAAAAATGGTAATTCTTCCAATGAAACCGGATTAAATCTTGGGTCTTTTGTAGCAGAAGCAATTGCATTATATATCACATCCTGATATAAAGGTCTAAATGGAATAATAGAGCCAATACAACCTCTGAGTTCTCCTGTATCTTTTCTTTCAAGGGTTACAAATGATGCTCCTTTTTTCTTCCAATTTTCAAAAGGAATTTCTTTTAAATCAATTATTCTATCTGATTTTAAATACTCCCTTATTGCTATCTTTGCAAGTTCTACAAGAGCTAAGCCTTCTTCTTCAGATATTTGATTTAAATCTTTAATTATATCTTCCATTTATTCACCTCTGTAAAAAACTGCACTTAGATAACCTACCACTGCATCTTTATCTCCGGCTGTATCTCCGGAAGTTCTATAATCTAAGATTTTAGATTTCCAGCCAACTTTTGAAGCATAATCTATAATAGCAGCCACACCTATCTCTCCACAGGCTTCACATTTAGATAATAAGGATATATCTTCTTTTTCAACAGCTAATAAACAGTATTTATCTATTTGCTTAGCAACATCGTAAGGATAATAATGGCTTAAATCTGTGCTTATTACTACTATAATATCTTCTCTTTTATCTTTTATCTGGGAGATAACTTTTTCAACTATTTTAAAATCTATCTGTCCGTAAACTACCGGAATAATGGAAAATTTATCTAAAACAACTTGCAAAAATGGCACCTGAACCTCTAATGAATGTTCTCTTTGATGTGGAATTGTGTTTAATGTAATAGGTAAATCTCTATTATTGATAACAAATTTTTCTATCTCTTCTTTATCTACTTTTACTGCTCCAAGTGGTGTTTCCCAATAATCATAATATCCAAAAGATATACCATTAAACGGAACAAAATGGGAAGGCCCTATTAAGAGTATCTTGTAATGTTTAGTTTTATCAAGATTTAAAAATTGTTTATAACTATAAGCAGCAGTTTGTCCTGAATAAATATATCCTGCATGGGGTGATATAACGGCCTGCGGTTTAATATTATACAAAGGAGCATTGTTTAAAAAATAGGTAATTATCTCTCTCAATTTTTCCGGATTTGCCGGATAAAACATATTTGCAACAGCCGGTTCTCTTACAGCTAAAGCCATTTTTTTCTCCCTCAAATTTTTGATTTTACTAAAAAAATATATTTCCAAGAATAGATATTTCAATCTTTATAGTGAGGCTGTTTGAAAAATTATAAATAGTTGATTTTTCTTGTTTCAAAAACTGCCTTTAAAAATAATGAAAAAATAAGAAAAAAATGGAGTGCAAAATAAACATTGTGCTAAATCCCTATACTTTTATTAATTTATGATAAAATAAGTAAGATTTTTAATATTTTGAAAGGTTTATTTTTGCCACATTTTTATTTCTTAAATTATTATACATCAGTTTTAATATAATCTATCAGGAGGAAGTTAATGGCTGAGAAAAAGAAAAATATTGAATCTTTTGAGCAGATGCTTTGGAAATCGGCAGATAAGTTAAGAAAAAATATTGATGCGGCAGAATATAAGCATGTAGTCCTTGGATTGATATTTTTGAGGTATATATCAGAAGCTTTTGAAGATTTATATAATAGATTAAAAAATGAAGAATACGCAGACCCGGAAGATAGAGATGAATATTTAGCAGAAAATGTGTTTTATGTGCCGGAAAAAGCAAGATGGGAATATCTAAAAGCAAATGCAAAAAATCCGGAAATTGGAAAAATTATAGATGAAGCAATGGAGATGATAGAAAAGGAAAACCCTTCTTTAAAAGGAGTTTTACCAAAAGTATATGCAAGGGGAAATATTGACCCTGTAAGTCTTGGAGGATTAATTGACCTTTTTAGTAATATAAATTTTAATGATGTAAAAGAAAAAAGCTCTGATATATTAGGACATGTTTTTGAGTATTTTCTCGGGCAGTTTGCCCTTGCAGAAGGAAAAAAGGGAGGGCAGTTTTACACTCCAAGAAGTGTAGTAGAGCTATTGGTTGAGATGATAGAGCCTTTTAATGGAAGAGTTTATGACCCTTGCTGTGGAAGTGGTGGAATGTTTGTCCAATCTGAAAAATTTGTTTTGGAACATCAAGGGAAAATTAATGATATTTCTATATACGGACAAGAAAGTAATCAAACTACTTGGCGATTGTGCAAAATGAACCTTGCAATTAGAGGGATTGATTCTTCGCAGGTAAAATGGAATCCGGAAGGCTCATTTTTAAATGATGCTCATAAAGATTTAAAAGCTGATTTTATACTTGCAAATCCACCTTTTAATGATAGTGATTGGGGCGGTGAGCTTTTAAGAAATGATGTTAGATGGAAGTATGGCGTCCCACCGGTTAATAATGCAAATTATGCATGGATACAGCATTTTATATTTCACCTTGCACCAAATGGCAAAGCTGGTTTTGTTTTAGCAAAGGGTGCTTTAACTACAAAACAAAAAGATGAGTATGAGATTAGAAAAAATATGATTGAAGATGATATTGTTGATTGTATTGTGAATTTACCATCTAAGCTTTTTTTAAATACTCAAATTCCGGCTTCTTTGTGGTTTTTGAGAAAAAATAAAAAGACAAGAAAAGGGCAAATTCTTTTTATTGATGCAAGGGATATGGGACAGCTTATAAATAGAAGACAAAGGATTTTGACAGAGGAAGATATTAGAAAAATTGCAGATACTTATCATAAATGGCAAAAAGAAGATGGAAGTTATCAGGATATAAAAGGTTTTTGTAAATCTGCAACCATAGAGGAAGTTAGGGCTCTTGATTATGTATTAACTCCGGGTAGATATGTGGGACTTCCGGATGAAGATGATGATTTTGATTTTGAGGAAAGATTTTCAAAACTGAAAGCTGAATTTTTGGAGCAGTTAAAAGAAGAGGAAAGATTAAATAAATTGATAATTGAAAATTTGGAGAAGATAGAAATTAAAGCTGATAATTAAGGTTTTCTGGCAAAGACATAGATTTTGGAGGAGCTTTTATGAGCGAAAATTTACCTAATGGCTGGAAAAGAGTTAAATTGGGGGAAGTATGTATAGATATTTCTTATGGATATACTGCAAGTGCTAAATTAAATCCAAAGGGAGTAAAATTTTTAAGAATTACAGATATTGTATCTGACAGAATAGACTGGGAAAATGTTCCATATTGTGAAATTCCCAAAACAGAAATAGAAAAATATAAGCTTGAAATAGGAGATATTGTTATAGCAAGAACTGGAGCAACAACTGGCTATAATAAAATTATAAAAAAAAATAATATAGAATGCGTATTTGCTTCTTATTTAATAAGATATAGGGTTAATAAAGAAATTGCTGACCCTTTTTATGTTTGGTATAACTTACAATCAGATAAATGGAAAGGTTTTGTTGATAATATTGTTGGTGGTTCAGCTCAACCAGGAGCAAACGCTAAACAATTTGCAGATTTTGAATTTTATCTTCCACCACTTCACGAGCAAAAAGCCATATCCGGTATATTATCCAGCCTTGATGATAAAATAGACCTACTCCATAGACAAAACAAAACCCTTGAAGAAATGGCACAAACCCTTTTTAGAAAATGGTTTATTGAAGACGCTAAAGAAGATTGGGAAGAGGTATCATTGGGAGATTTTTTCCCAGTAATAACAGGCAAAAAAAATGCAAATTATGCTACTGAAGATGGTCAATATCCTTTCTTTACTTGTTCACAAGAAATTTTAAAAGCTCCATCTTATAGTTTTGAAGGTCATGCAATATTACTTGCTGGTAATGGCGATTTTAATGTAAAAAGATATAAGGGAAAATTTGAAGCATATCAAAGAACTTATGTTTTAATACCTAATGAAGAGAAATATGTTGGGCTTTTATATACATTGATAAAATTTTTTCTTTCGGAAATAACAGGAGCTTATAGAGGCAGTGTCGTTAAATTTATAACAAAAGAAATGATTGAGGATTTTAAATTTAAACTTCCAGCTGATAGAAATAATTATATGTTCAATAAAAAATTGCAATATATAAACGAACTTTATGAGAAAATTGATTATAATTTATTACAAATCCGCACCTTAGAGCAGTTAAGAGATACACTACTCCCTAAGTTAATGAGCGGAGAAGTGAGGGTTAAGTTATGAACGAATCAGCAATTGAAAAACTTGCAATAGAGCTATTACAGGCACAGGGATATGATTATCTATTTGGTGGAGATATTGCACCGGATGGCAGAAAACCACTTAGAAAATCTTTTGAAGAACTAATCTTAACAGACAGATTAAAAACAGCCATAAAAAATATAAATCCACATCTAATAGAAGAACAAATAGAAGATGTTATAAAACAGATAAACCAAATCCATACATCAGACCTTATAGCAACCAATGAAATGTTCCATAAAATGCTTATAGAAGGAGTAAAAATAACACACAGAAAAAATGGAGAAGAAAGAGGAGATATAGTTTGGCTTATTGATTTTAAAAATCCACAAAACAATGATTTTTTAGTAGTAAATCAATTTACTGTGATTGAAAATCATAAAAACAAAAGACCGGATATAGTAATTTTCATAAATGGATTACCCCTTGTAGTAATGGAACTAAAAAACCCAACAGATGAAAACGCAACAATAAAATCAGCATATAACCAGCTCCAAACATATAAACAAACAATCCCATCACTTTTTAAATATAATGAAATATTAATAATATCCGATGGAATTGAAGCAAAAATAGGCAGTTTATCAGCCGGTTATGATAGATTTTCAGCTTGGAAATCATCAGATGGTAAAAAAGAAGCATCACATCTTATAAATCAGCTTGAAGTTTTAATAAAAGGATTGTTAAATAAAGAAACACTTATTGATTATATTAAATATTTTATAGTTTTTCAAAAAGAGAAAAAAGAAGACACAACCGGGCAAACTATAATACAAACCACAAAAAAAATTGCCGCATATCATCAATATTACGCAGTAAATAAAGCCATTAAATCAACAATAAGAGCAATTGGTAGAAATAAATCTATTACAACTTTAAGGCAATCTCCTTCAAGTTATGGATTACCGGATGTAAAAAATCAGACGGAAGGAGATAAAAGAGCCGGTGTAGTATGGCACACCCAAGGCTCCGGTAAATCTTTAACTATGCTTTTTTATACCGGAAAAATAATCCAAACAATAGATAATCCAACAATTGTAGTTATCACAGATAGAAATGACCTTGACAACCAGCTTTTTGATACATTTTCATCTGCAAAAGAAATTTTAAGACAAGAACCAATTCAAGCAAAAAGCAGAGAAGATTTAAAAGAGTTATTAAAAAGAAAAGCAGGAGGAGTAATATTTACAACCATCCATAAATTTTGGACAGATGGAGAAAAGTATGAAGAATTATCAGATAGAGATAATATAATAGTTATAGTAGATGAAGCACACAGGACACAATACGGATTTAGAGCAAAAATAGATGAAAAAACCGGTAAAATAAGCTATGGTTTTGCTAAGTATCTAAGAGATGCACTTCCAAATGCTACTTTTATAGCTTTTACAGGAACACCAATTGAAAAAACAGATAGAAACACACCGGCAGTTTTCGGAAATTATATTGATATTTATGATATAGCAAATGCAGTAGAAGATGGAGCAACCGTCCCAATTTATTATGAAAGTAGACTTGTAAAAATAGATTTAACAGATGAAGGAAAAAAATTACTTGAAGAGTATGAAAACCAAATAGAAGAAGAAGGGCTATCAGAAGTAGAAAAATCAAAGTTAAAATGGGCTAAACTTGAAGCAGTTATCGGAGCAAAAGAAAGAGTTAAACAAATAGCAAAAGATATAGTAGAGCATTTTGAAAGCAGGCTTGAAGCTATAGATGGAAAAGGTATGATTGTTGCCATGACAAGAAAAATTGCAGTTTCTTTATATAATGAAATTATAAAACTTCGCCCAGATTGGCATAGTGATGAGCTTAAAAAAGGAAAAATAAAAGTTGTTATGACAACTTCATCTTCCGATGAACCGGAAATTGCAAAATTTTATCTTACAAAAGAAGATAGAAGAATACTTGCAGATAGATTTAAAGACCCGGAAGATGAGCTAAAACTTGTGATTGTTGTTGATATGTGGCTAACCGGTTTTGATGTGCCTTGTCTTCACACTATGTATATAGACAAACCTATGAAAGGACACACATTAATGCAAGCAATAGCAAGAGTGAATAGAGTTTATAAAGACAAAACCGGAGGATTAATAGTTGATTATATAGGAATAGCATCAGATTTAAAAGAAGCTCTATCTTTTTATGCAGAAAGCGGAGGAAAAGGAGAACCGGCAAAACTCCAAGAAGAAGCAGTAAAAATTATGCTTGAAAAATATGAAGTTGTAAAAGATATGTTTTATGATTTTGATTATAAAAGATATTTTATTAGCACTACCCAAGAAAAACTAAATATTATCCTTGAAGCACAGGAATTTATACTCAGCCTTGAAAATGGCAGAAAAAGATATATTGATAATGTAACTGCATTATCAAAAGCATTTGCAATAGCTATTCCCCATCCTGAGGCTATGAAAATAAAAGAAGAAGTAGCCTTTTTCCAAAATATAAAATCAAGACTTTTAAAATTTAGCACAAATGAAGAAGATAAAATAGAAAATTATGAAACAGCAATAAAACAAATAATAGACAAAGCTATTGCTTCAAACGGTGTTGTTCATATATTTGACGCAGCCGGATTAAAAAAACCGGATATATCTATCTTATCAGACGAATTCTTAGAAGAAATAAAATCAATGAAACATAAAAATTTAGCAATAGAAACCTTAAAGAAAATCTTAAATGACCAAATAAAAGGAAAAATGAGGATAAATATTGTAAAAAGTAAATCCCTTAAAGAATCTATTGAGCAATTAATAAAAAAATACAATAATAGATTATTAACAGCCGCAGAAGTAATAGAAGAACTTATAAAACTTGCAAAAGAGATTAGAGAAAGTGAAAAAGAACCAAAAGAAATGGGCTTAACAGATTATGAATATGCTTTTTATTGTGCCGTTGCAGATAATAAAAGTGCAAGAGAGCTTATGGGAAAAGAAAAACTCAAAGAGTTAGCAGTGGTATTATTTAATGAAGTTAGAAAAAATACAACTATTGATTGGACGATAAGAGAAAGTGCAAGGGCAAATTTAAGAAGAATAGTTAAAAGAATATTAAGGAGATTTGGATATCCACCGGATATGGAGCAACTCGCAACAGAAACAGTTTTAAAACAAGCCGAAGCCATAGCAAATGAATTGGTAGATTTAAATAAAAATTAAAATGGAGCAAAAGAAGCTCAAAATAAAATAATCAAATATTTTAATAACAACTATTAACAACTCTTGCAAGGTGGTTTTATAGTCACCTTTCTTGTTTTTAATTTATAGTATAATTTTTTTATGATTTTATTTGATTTAAAAAGCTTAGGAAAGATTGAAGAAGCGGTTTTTTTAGAAAGGCCAAACCGCTTTAAAGCCATCTGTAAGAAAGGCAATGAGATTATTACTTGCCATGTAGCAGACTCGGGAAGATTAAAAGAGATATTTATCAAAGGAAGACAGGTTTTTGTGATAAAAAATAATCCGGATATGAAAACAGATTATAAAATAATTGCAATAAATGTAGATGGAGAAATAGTTCTATTAAATACTTCCTTATATTCTAAAATCGGAGAAGAAGCTATAAAAAAAGGAGTTCTTGGTTTTATTCCGGATAAAATAAAAAAAGAAGTTCAATTTGGAAATAGCAGAATTGATTATCTTATTAATGAAAATATATTAGTTGAGTTAAAAGGAAGTAATCTTTTAATTGAAAATAAATGTTTATTCCCCGATGCACCAACAGAAAGAGGAGCAAGACATCTGGAAGAATTAATAGAAGCAAAAAAGCAAGGATATAAGGCAATAATATTATTTATGGCTGTTAGAAAATGTAATTGTTTTTATCCTTATAAGCAGGTTGATGAAAAATTTTTTAATACATTTTTCAAAGCCCTACAAAATGGAGTTGAATTTAAAGGTTTTAAAATAGAAATTGATAAAAATTTTAATGTAATACTAAAAGAAAATATAAAAATCTGTGAATAAACGAAATCTGAAATAAATCTGTTTATTGCAAATAAAACAAGCAAACCTTAAATTGTAAAAAATTTTTAATTGGAGAAGATTGATGGCATCATTTGAATTAAATATAGATAAGATATATGCAGTTGTTGGAGATATTCATGGTTGTTTAACTGAGTTTAAAGAAATTATAAAACTGCTTGAAGAATACTCAAAAGATATAGTTATAATCAGTGTAGGAGATACAATAGATAGGGGTGATTATAATATAGAAACTTTACTTTACTGTATAGATTTATATAAAAAAGGTAGATTTTTAGAAGTAAAAAGTAATCATCTTGATAAATTCGTAAGATATTTAAAAGGCAATAATGTAAATATATCTCACGGAATGCAAAAAACCGTATCTGAGTTTTTGGCTTTAAATAAAGAAAAAAGAGAAAAAATAAAAGAAGAAGTTATTTCGTATTATGAAAATTTGCCATTATATTTAAAAATAAATAACAATATTGTAGTAGCCCATGCCGGAATAAAAGATGAGATGATAGGTAGGGAAGATAAACAGGTTAAATCATTTGTTCTTTATGGGGAAACAACCGGTAGATATACAGAAAAAGGTTTTCCTGAAAGGGTTGATTGGACTAAACATAGAGAAATAAATAAAAACTCTCCTAAGATTATATACGGTCATGTAGTTTTTGATGAGCCTTATATTAACAATCTTTGTTATGGAATAGATACCGGTGCAGTTTTAGGCAATAAATTAACCGCTTATATTCCAGATTTAGATGAATTTATTTTTGTAAAATCTAAAAAAGTTTATTTTAGCTTTGAAGATTAAAATATTTTCTCTTTTTAGTTTCTAAAAATATTAAAAATCCAATAAAAATAATAATAAAACCGAAAAAGATTTGATATTTATAAGATTTAAAAATTGTTTTAACCGGCTTGGAGTATATATTACCTACAATTATTTCATCTGTATATAATTTTGAAATTGCAACAGGTTTCCCAACCGGATTTATGATTGCAGATATACCTGTATTTGCAGCCCTTACAAGATAAGTTCCATTTTCTATTGCTCTTATTCTACTCATCTCAAAATGCTGAAATGGGGCAGATGTTCTACCAAACCAACCATCATTAGTAATATTAACAATCAGATTAAAATCTCCAAAATCGGAAACATAAATCGGAAATATTGCTTCAAAACATATTAAAGAAGCAATCTTTAAATCTTTGAAAGTTATGATATTTTGTTTATCCCCCTGTCTAAAATCATACCCTTGAAGATATGGAAATAATTCCTTTATAAAACCTATATTAAAAGGATTATATTCACCAAAAGGCACAAGTTTAATCTTATTATAAATACCTTTTATATTTTTATTTTCATAATACAAAATTAAAGAGTTATAAATTTTATCAATATCTCCATATTCATTTAAAAGAAGATTATCAAAGCCGGATATAAAAGGAATCTTTATATTTTCTATATTTTTAAAAAAATATTCTTTTAAAGGAGTATCTACAAATGGAAAAATAGGGATAGCAGATTCAGGCATAACAACCAAATCAGGATTAAATCTTTCTGCCTGTTTAAAAAGATTAATATATTTATCAATTATGCTTTTATTTATTTCAACTGTTGGATTTAATTTCAGTTCTTCAGAAATATTTCCTTGTAAGATAGCTATTTTGTAAGGTTTTCCATTATCTTGATAGTTATTTATTCTAAACTCTCCATAAATAAAAATTATTACAAAAATAAATATATTCAAAACTATAACTGATAATGATTTTTTTGTTCTACATTTAATAAAGTAAAAAAATGAAGAAGAAAAAAATAATACAAGGAAAGAAACTCCATAAATAGATGTTATTGAAGCAATCTGTGCGACAGGATTTATATAAGATAACATATATCCTGATAAATTCCATGGAAATCCATTAAAAGGGAAAAACTCCCTGAATATCTCCATAAAAACCCATATAAATGGCGATAAAAAAATTCCGATTATTCCGTATCTATTAAATATAATTTTTTGTATGAAGCCAAATAAAACAAAGCTATATAATGAGTAAGCAATACTGAAAATAATAAATAAAATTGAGGATATTAAAATATTGATTTTTCCATAATAATTTATTGCATAAATGATCCAATAGAAAGATAAAAATGAAAAAATTAAACCGGTTAAAAAACTATAAATTAAAGCTTTTTTTGTAGAGTATTTATACAAATTATCAAAAAATAAATAAAAACCTATTAAAAAAGCAAAAGGTATAAAAAAATTAGGCAAAGATACTGAAAGAAAAGCACCTGATAAAATTGCAGATATCAATTTATTCTCCTAATGCATCCAGAAATGATTTAATCCTATATCGGTGCTGTTTTCTATTGCTCCTTGAAGATATATCCTTGCTATTCTTATTGCTTTAATTATATCTTTTTGTTTTACTATATTTGAAGCAATTGCAGATGCATAGGTGCAGCCGGTTCCATGGGTATTTTTTGCTTTTACAAATGGATATTCAAGAATAACAAAATCTTTTCCATCATAGATAATATCAAAAACTTTGTTTTCCATAGGGAGATGTCCGCCTTTTAAAACTATATATTTTGCTCCCATCTTGTATAATTCTTTTGCTGATTTTTTCATATCTTCAATATCTTTAATAATATTTCCGGTTAATCTTTCTGCTTCCGGAATATTTGGCGTTATTATAAAACTTTTTGGGATTATTTTTTTTATAAATAAATCAATAGCTTCATCATTGAGTAAAGATTTATTATTTTTTGATTTTATAACTGTATCAATAACATTTAGATTTAAATTAAATTTATCAATTGCTTCTGATAAAATTTCTACATTTTCTGCTGTTTGAAGCATACCTACTTTTAAAACATCTATTCCTATATCTTCTGCAATGGATTTAATTTGATTATAAAGAGTTTGGGAATTTACCGGTATAGTTTCTATTACTCCTTTTGTGTTTTGAACCGTTATAGATGTTATAGCAGTCATACCATAAATACCAAAAGCAGAAAAAACTTTTAAATCTGCTTGGATACCGGCACCACCACTATTATCAGAACCGGCAACAGTTAATGCCTTTTTCATTATTTTTATCCACCGCTTACCGGAGGAATAATAGCAACTATATCATTTTCATTTAATACTCTATCTTTTGAAGAATATTCTTCATTTACTGCTATCATACATTTTTGGATTAATTCCTGAATTTGAGGATATTTTGATATTATATCATTTAGTAAATCTTCTACTTTACTGCCTTCTTTTAAATCTATTATATCTTCCTTTTTTTTTAATTTATCCTTTAAGGAAGCAAAATATAAAACCTTTATTTTCATTTTTTTCACCTAATATTTAACTTCCCATTCGGTTATAAGATGGCTTCCTCTTAAAAAATGAGCTCTTAACTTTAATTTAATAACATCTTCTAATTTTTCAAATCCTTTTCCACCTACAAATGTAGGTGTATTTTCTCCACCTACAATAAATGGCATATGTATAATTCTAATTTCATCTACTAATCCAAGTTTTAATAACTGCCAGTTTAATGTAGAGCCACCTTCTACCATAAGAGAATGTATTCCAAGGCTATAAAGTTTATCCATCATCTTAATTAAATCTACAGACTCTTTCCCTATAATTAGGACTTCTACTTTTTCTTTTAAAGCTTCTACCTTTTCTTTCGGTGCTGATTCTGTTGTTACAATTATTGTTGGAGCATGTTTTCCGAGTATATTTGCATCAAAAGGAATATCTGCTTTTGAGGTTGGGATTATTCTTGTTGGATTTTTTCCTTCTACATATCTGACGGTTAAAAATGGGTTATCTGTTCTTATTGTTTCTGCTCCTACCATAATACCATCAACTTTTGCTCTTGTTTCATGTAAATATCTGTTTGCTTCTTCATCCATAAACTGCATAATTTCTTTTGAAGAGCGACCTTTTCTTAATGTTAATTTTCCATCAACGGTGACTTCAGATACAATAATTGTATAAGGACGATTCATATTCCCCTCTTAGTCATAATCTTTATTATATTTAACATATAGATATATTATTCTCTGCATTAAAGACAAAATAGTTAATGTAACTATCAGCTTAAATCCAAATTCTAAACCACCTAAAATATTAAAATGTTCAAATATAGAGAAAATAATGATTGTTAACAATGTTTCAGGTCTTCCGAAAAATCCTATCCCTTCAAGAGGGTCTTCTATTTTTCCTTTTTCCCTATTTGAAAAACCTATTTCTGCATAAGCTACCGGTTTTATAAATGTATGTAGCATTGTAGCCGTAATACCAAGTGCTGTTATAAAAGGTGTTGAGTAGGTTATTCCTATAAAAAATATCAAAAATCCATCAACAAATTTGTCTGCCAGCCAATCAAAAACTGCACCGAATTTTGAGGATTTTTCTGTTTCTCTTGCTACTATCCCATCCATCAAATCAAAAAAACCACTTATAAAAACAAGTAAAGCTCCTATTAAAGGCTTTTCTTTATAATAATAGATAGCGGCGAAGACGCCGACTATCACAGATAAAATTGTTATCATATTAGGAGTTATATGGGTTTTGGCAATAAGAATGCCAACCGGTTCATATACTTTTTTTATAATCTTTCTCTTGGAAGTTAAATTCATTTTTATAATCCTTTACCACCAAGCCAAGGCATCATTTTTCTTAATTCTTTACCTACTTCTTCTATTGGATGCTCTTCATCTTTTTTAACAAGTGCATTAAAGTGTGGTCTGTTAGCAACATTTTCAAGTATCCATTCTTTTGCAAATAGCCCTTCTTGGATTTCTTCTAATATTTTTTTATGGATTGGTTTTACTGCTTCATAAATTCTTTTTCCTCTTGTAACATCTCCGTATCTTGCAGTATCTGATATAGAAAATCTCATACCGGAGATTCCATATTGATATAAAAGGTCAACTATTAATTTAAGCTCGTGTAGGCATTCAAAATAAGCAACTTCTGGTTGATAACCTGCTTCTACCAATGTTTCAAATCCTGCTTTTATCAAAGCAGTAGCACCACCGCATAAAACAGCTTGCTCTCCAAATAAATCCGTTTCTGTTTCTTCTTTAAATGTTGTTTCTATTAATCCTGCTCTTGTTGCACCTATACCTTTTGCATAAGCCATTGCTATCTCTCTTGCTTTTCCTGTAAAATCTTGATATACTGCAAACAATGCAGGAACTCCTTTTCCTTCCTCATACATCCATCTTACAAGATGTCCCGGTCCTTTTGGAGCAACAAGGAATACATCAACATATTCAGGTGGAACAATCTGTCCAAAATGGATATTAAATCCATGGGCAAATGCAAGGGCTTTTCCTTCATCTAAGTTAGGTAAAATTGCAGATTGATACAAAGCCGGTTGAACTGTATCCGGTGTTAATATCATTATTACATCTGCTTTTTTAGTAGCATCATCAGGAAGTAGAACTTCAAAACCTTCTGCTTTTGCTTTTTGAGCAGACCTGCTACCTGTATATAAACCTATAACTACATTAATACCACTATCTCTTAAATTTAAAGCATGGGCATGTCCCTGGCTTCCGTATCCAATAATTGCAACTGTTTTTCCCTGTAAATACTCTAAGGATGCATCTTGGTCATAATAAATATTAGCTGCCATTTAAACCTCCTGTTTTTTTATTAAATTTTAACATAATTTTATTCTGCTGTATATTTATCTAATTTTCTGCTGGCAGACTCCCTTATAAATGCAAGGGTTCCTGTTCTTCCTATATCTTTTAATCCAAATGGTCTAAGTAAATCTATAAATGCTTCTATTTTTTCATTATCGCCGGTTATCTCTATTGTGTATGTATCTGTTGATACATCAACTACCTTTGCCCTGAATATGTTAACTAATCTCATTATTTCATCTCTTGCTTTTTCATCTGCTGTATGAACTTTTATAAGGGCAAGCTCCCTTTCTATATGTGGAATATCTGTTATATCTCTTACTCTTAATGTTTCTATCAATTTTCTTAGTTGTTTTATTATCTGTTCTATTACCCTTTCATCTCCTTCCACTACCAATGTTATTCTTGCAACATTAGGCTCATGGGTTCTTCCTACGGTTAGGCTTTCTATATTATACCCTCTTCCTGCAAATAATCCGGTTATTCTTGCCAATACACCAAAATTATGCATAACTTTTACAACTATTGTATGTTTTCTTATTCTTTTTTCCGGTTCTGGTCTTGTTTTAACAACTTTTATATCTTCCATAAATCTACCCCACTAAATACATAGTTTCTGCTTCACCCTTTTTACCCGGTGATAAAATCATCTCTCTATAACTTTTTCCTGCCGGAACCATAGGTAAAACATTTTCTTCTCTATCTACTACAAAATCTATTATAACAGGTCTATCATTAATTGTCATTGCTTTTTCTAAAACTTCTTTTACTTCTGATGGTTTTGTAGCTCTAAGTCCTACTGCTCCAAAGCTCTCTGCAAGTTTAACAAAATCCGGTTGAACTGATAAACATACACTTGCATATCTACTATCATAGAAAAATTGTTGCCACTGTCTAACCATTCCGAGAAAACCATTATTAATTATTGCGACTTTAACAGGAACCCTGTATTGAACTGCTGTTGCTAAATCCTGAACATTCATTATAAAAGAACCATCCCCTTCTATTGCAAAAACTGTTTTTTCCGGTCTTCCTATTTTAGCCCCGATTGCTGCCGGAAAACCAAATCCCATTGTTCCAAGCCCACCGGAATTTAAAAATTGTCTTGGATATGAGTATTTATAAAACATAGCTGCCCACATCTGATGCTGTCCTACACCGGCAGATACGATAGCATCTCCTTTTGTAACTTCATATATCTGTTCTATAACATATTGAGGCTTTATAATTTTATCAGATTGTCTATATTTTAAAGGATGTTCTTCTTTCCATTTTTCTATCTGTTTTAACCAGTTTTCCCTTGCTTCTATCCAATCAATAGGTTTCTTTTCAAGTTCTTTTATTAATTTTTGTAAAACTATTTTTACATCTCCAACAATAGGAACATCTACTGTAATGGTTTTACTGATTGAAGCCGGGTCTATATCTATATGTATTATTTTAGCTTCAGGTGCAAATTCTGTTATTTTTCCTGTAACCCTATCATCAAATCTTGCTCCTACTGCTATAAGTAAATCACTATTATAAACTGCCATATTTGCATAATATGTTCCATGCATTCCAAGCATATGAAGTGCAAGAGGGTCATTTTCAGGAAATGCACCTTTACCCATATTTGTAGTTGTCACCGGTATTCTTGTAAGATGGGCTAACTTATATACTTCTTCTGCTGCATCTGATAATATGGCTCCACCACCTACATATAAAACAGGTCTTTTTGCCTGTCTGATTAACTGGGCTGCTTTTTTTATTTGGACAGGATTTCCTTCCACATGAGGATTATAACCTGGAAGGGATTCTTTTACCTCTTCATCGGTTGGGATATAATACTCACTTTTTTGCTGGGTTATATCTTTTGGTATATCTACTAAAACCGGCCCAGGTCTTCCTGTTCTTGCTATATAAAAAGCCTGTCTTAATATTAAAGGCAAATCTTTGATATCTGTTACGAGAAAATTATGTTTTGTTACAGGTCTGGTTATACCTATTACATCTGCTTCTTGAAATGCATCTGTTCCGATATAATGGGTTGGAACCTGTCCCGTTATAGCTACCATAGGTATAGAATCCATATATGCCGTAGCAAGCCCTGTTACAAGATTTGTAGCCCCAGGTCCTGAGGTTGCTATCACTACTCCTACTTTTCCTGTTGCCCTTGCATATCCATCTGCCATGTGGGCTGCTGCTTGTTCGTGTCTTGCTAATACATTTTTAAACGGTGCATCAAATAATGCATCATAAACTTCCATTATTGCACCGCCCGGAAGACCAAATACTGTATCAACACCTTCTTTTATTAAAACATCTATTATTATATCTGCTCCTCTTTTTACCATTTTTTACACCTCAAAATTTTTAAAATTATATCATAAAGTTATTTGTAGATTTAACAATGAGAAAGCTCATTTTCTGTTTTTTATATATTCCGGTAATTCCCTTGGTGGTTCTCCTATATAATTTACTTCTTTATCTTCATCTAATCTTCTAAATGGCTTTTCCATAGTTAGTTCTTCAAAAGCATGGGCTACTAATCCGGGAATTCTTCCGATAATAAAAAATCCTTTTCCTACTCTCCAATCAAATCCCATATCAGATGTTATACCGGCTATTGCTCCATCTACATTTAGAACTAATTTTTTTCCTTTTATCTTATATATCTCTTCTTCAAGATATAATGCAAATTCTGAATGTTTTCCGAAAAATCCTATTTCTTTTGCTAAATCTATTAATCTTTTTGCTCTTGGGTCAAAATCTTTATAGTATCTATGTCCAAAACCTGCAAGCAACATTTTTTCTTTTATTGCTTTTTCTACCAACTCTTTTGCAGTTTCCCTTAAATTATCCGATTTATTAGCCCATTCCTGTAATAATCTCATTGCATCTTCCAAAGCTCCGCCGTGATAATCACCAAAAGTTAAAACTCCTGCAGCCACACCAACATGAAGTTTATTACCACCGGATATAACATTTCTTAAAGCCATTACTGAAGGCACTGCTATACCATGGTCTACAATAGATGTAAATATAGCATCAAGCATTTTAACTTCTTTTTCTGAAGGAAACTCTCCTTTTAATGTTAAATATATTGCCTCTGTAAAAGATATTTTTCCAACAAGCTCCAATAAATTATATCCTCTAAGATATATCTCATTTCCTTTGTTTAAAGTGATAGCTGTTTTCCATTCCATTTTTTCACCTCACTTAATAAATCTTTAAAATCTTTAAATATATAATCAGGATTTAGATTTTTAGCTAACTCTTTATTTCCATATCCGTGAAGTAATAAAGCAGTTTTTATTCCGGCATTTTTTCCGGTTAAAACATCTACTTCACTATCTCCTATCAAGATACTTTCTTCTTTATTTTTTTCTAAAACTTTTAATATAAAATAAACACCATCAGGCTCAGGTTTTCTTGTATCTAAGGTATCTGCTCCTACAACTAAATCTATATATTCCCAAAGCCCTATATCTTTTAGTATATCTTTTGATATTTTTTCATATTTATTTGTTAAAACTGCTATATTTTTATTATTTTCTTTAAGATATTCAAGAACTTCTTTAACATAAGGATATGGTTTAGTATGGACGGAAGGATTTTGGTTATAATACTCTCTGAATAAATTTAAACTTTCTTCCCAATAATCCTGTTTGTCAGGGATTAAATCTTCAATTAATTTTCTTGCTCCGTATCCTACATATTTTACAATTTCTTCTTCCGGAAATTTGTTTAATCTTAATTTTTCAAAAGCATAATTTACTGCTTTTGCTATATCTTTTGAAGAATCAATAATTGTTCCGTCTAAATCAAAAATATAAAGTTCCATTTTTATTCCCTGACGGCTTTATATAGCTTGATTATTTTATCTATCCATCTTTCTTCTGTTTTTTGCTGAGAAATATTATTTTTTTGATTTTGGTTTTTATCTACTATAACATAAATATCTTCATTATCCATAGCAAGTCCTAAATCTTCTCTTGCTTTTTTTTCTATATAAAATGGGTCTGTTTCAAGGTAATATTTTTGATTACTCAGTAATCTGTTTTCTTCTTTTAATGCTTTTACATCTTTTTCAAGGGATTCTTTAACCTGTAATTTTTGAAAAATAGATTGGATATTATTTTCACTGAATAAAACAATATAAACACCATAAATAAAAAAAATGCCGGTAATTACCGGCAAAAATTTTTCAATATTTATATCAAACTTTAAATGCTTGTTTTCCTTTAAAGATTGCTGTTTCTTCAAGTTCTTCCTCTATTCTCAGTAATTGGTTATATTTTGCAGTTCTATCTGTTCTTGATGCAGAACCGGTTTTAATCTGTCCTGCATTTACTGCAACTGCCAAATCTGCTATAAATGTATCTTCAGTTTCACCTGACCTATGGGATATTATAGTTGTATATCCTGCATTTTTTGCCATTTCTATTGCATCTAAGGTTTCGGTCAATGTGCCTATTTGGTTTAATTTAATTAAAACGGAATTTGCAATATTTTCTTTTATGCCCCTTTCTATTATTTTCGGATTTGTTGTAAATAAATCATCTCCTACAAGCTGAACTTTTTTTCCAATTGCCTCTGTTAATTTTTTCCAACCTTCCCAATCATTTTCTGCAAGTCCATCTTCTATGGATATAACAGGATATGTTCCGATAATTTCTTCATATAAAATTATCATATCTTCAGAAGATAATTTTCTACCTTCAAAGGTATATAATTTTTCTTCTTCATCATAAAGCTCAGAAGATGCACAATCAAGGGCTATTAATATATCTTCTCCTGGTGTATAACCTGCTTTATCTATTGCAAGCATCAATAAATCTAATGCTTCTTTTGTAGAGTTTAATGCAGGAGCAAATCCACCTTCATCGCCTACATTTGTTGCAAGCCCTTTTTCTTGTAAAACTTTTTTCAATGTATGGAATGTTTCAACACCAGCTCTCAATGCTTCTTTAAATGAACCACCGCAAACAGGCACAATCATAAACTCTTGGAAATCAAGACCATTGTCTGCATGGGCACCACCATTTATAACATTCATTAACGGAACCGGTAAAACTTTTGCATTTATGCCACCGATATATCTATAAAGAGGTATCCCAAGCTCTAATGCTGTTGCTCTTGCTACTGCTAAACTTACTGCAAGGATTGCATTTGCTCCAAGATTTGATTTATTTTCTGTTCCGTCTGCTTCTATCATTAATTTATCTATTCTTACTTGATTTTCAGAATCTTCACCGATTAATAAATCTGCAATTTTTTCATTAATATTATTTACAGCTTTTAAAACTCCTTTTCCGAGAAATCTTTTTTTATCTCCATCTCTTAATTCAAGGGCTTCATTTTCTCCGGTTGAAGCACCGCTTGGAACGATTGCAGAAGCAACTACTCCACTTTCAAGTAAAACCTCTGCTTCTACTGTAGGATTTCCTCTTGAATCTAAGACTTCTCTTGCTCTAATATCTACTATTGTAGACATAACTACCTCCTTTTTATAATTTATGATAAGCTGCCAATGCAGCTGATATTGCTACTGCTAAATCTTCTAAATTTTTTTCTTCTGCTAATATTTTAAACGTAGGTAATTTTTCATCTAAATATTTTGTTGTAAATTTACCTTCCCTGAAATCTTTGTCTCTTACTATAGCTCTAAGTAATGGTAAATTAGTAGGTACACCCCTTACAATAAATTCATCTAATGCTCTTTGGGCTCTGTTTACCACCTGATCCCATGTTAAAGCCCAAACTACAAGTTTTGCTATCATTGAATCATAATAAGGTGGAATTACATAATCTTTATAAACTGCTCCATCTATTCTTACTCCAGGTCCTCCAGGTGAATAGTATGAGGTTATCTTTCCAACAGATGGTGCAAAATTTTTGGTAGGGTCTTCTGCATTTATTCTAAATTCTATTGCATATCCTCTTGTTGTTATATCTTCTTGTAAAAATCCAAGCTTTTCACCTTCTGCTATCTCAATCATTCTCTGAACTATATCTACTCCGGTTATCATCTCTGTAACCGTATGCTCAACCTGAATCCTTGTATTCATTTCTATAAAATAAAAATTATTGTTTTCATCAACTATATACTCTATGGTTCCGACATTTTCGTATCCTATCTTAAACATTGCTTTAACCGATGTCCTGAGTATCTCTCTTCTTAAATCAGAATCAAGATTTGGAGATGGAGCTATCTCTACAACTTTTTGATGTCTTCTTTGGATTGAGCAATCTCTTTCACCAAGATGTATAACATTTCCATATTTATCTGCCATTATCTGAACTTCTATATGTCTTGGATTTTCTATATATTTTTCTATAAATACATCACCTTTGCCGAAAAATTTTTTAGCTTCTCCATAAGCAGATTTAAATGCATCTTCAAAATCTTTTTCTTCTCTTACAATTCTCATTCCTCTACCGCCACCACCATAGGCAGCTTTTATAATAACCGGATAACCTATATCTTTTGCTATTTTTTTTGCTTCGTTTAAATCAGAAATTGGACCATCACTTCCTGGCAAAACTGGAACACCAAGCTTTTTCATGGCTTTTTTAGAAGCCATTTTATCACCGAATAAAGCAATATGTTCCGGTTTTGGCCCTACAAGGATTATTCCTTGTTTCTGACAATATCTTGCAAAATCTGGATTTTCTGATAAAAATCCATATCCGGGATGTATAGCATCACATTTTGTTGCTTTTGCTATATCTACTATTCTAAAATAATTTAGATATGCCTGAATAGGGTCTCCAGGTATAAGATAAGATTCATCTGCTTTTTTTACATAGATACTTTTTGCATCTGCTTCCGAGTATATAGCAACTGTTTTTATACCAAGCTCTTTGCATGCTCTTATTATTCTTGTTGCTATCTCTCCCCTATTTGCAATAAGTAGCTTTCTAATCATACTGTATCTCCGTTTCCATATTCTCTATAAATGCTTCATGTAATGCTCTTACTGCAAGCTCTGCATATTTTTCATCTATTAAGCAAGAAATTTTTATCTCTGATGTAGATATTGCATATATATTTATTCCTTCTTTATATAATGTTTCAAACATTTTTGCAGCTACACCGGCATGGGTTTTCATACCAAGTCCTACAACGGAGATTTTTGCAATTTTATCATTTCTTTCAACATCTTTTGCACCTACTTCTTTTGCAACTTCCCTTGCTATCTCTTCTGCATAATCAGCATCAGTTTTATTTACCGTAAAAGATATATCTGTAAAGCCTTGATGGGATACATTCTGAACAATCATATCCACAACAATATTTTTATCTCCAAGAGCTTTAAATAATTTGGCAGCTATTCCCGGCTTATCCGGAACACCTACCACTGTTATTTTAGATTCTTTTAATTCATGGCTTATTCCTCTAACTGCAACTCTTTCCATCTCTTCATTTTCCTCCATTATCCAAGTTCCTTCTTCATCTACAAAAGAAGACCTTACATGTATTTTAACACCATATTTAGCTCCAAACTCAACAGAGCGTATCTGCATTACTTTGGAGCCAAGGGATGCCATTTCCATCATCTCTTCATAAGAGATAACCGGTATTTTTTTTGCTGATGAAACAATTCTCGGGTCTGCTGTAAATACACCGGTAACATCTGTATAGATTTCACAAACATCTGCTTTTAATGCAGCAGCAAGTGCTACTGCCGTAGTATCAGAACCACCTCTTCCAAGGGTTGTTATATCACCATATTCTGTAACACCTTGAAATCCGGCTACTATTACAACTTTACCTTCATCAAGCTCTTTATGTATTCTATGGGTATCTATTTTTAATATTCTTGCTTTTGTGTAAGCATTATCTGTAATTATAGGCACCTGCCATCCTGTTAAACTTACTGCATTTATCCCAAGTTCTTTTAAAGCTATTGCAAGTAATCCTATTGCCACCTGTTCTCCGGTAGATACAACCATATCCTGTTCTCTTGGGTCTGGTCTGTTTGATAACTCCCTTGTAAGTGATATTAATCTATCTGTTTCCCCTGTCATTGCAGAAGAAACTACAACAACTTTATTTCCTTCATCTACTGCTTTTTTCACTTTTTTAGCAACATTTTTTATTCTTTCTATATTTCCAACTGATGTTCCACCGAATTTTTGAACAATTAAAGGCAATGCTTCCTCCTTTTAACAATTCCAATTTTTATAATAAAAATTTTAACATATATTTAAATATCTTTTTTCTCAGATAAAACTAACTCTTCTTCATCTAAAACAGGATAAATACCGGTAAAACATGCGGTGCAGTAGCCTTTTGTTTTATCTGCTGCATCAAGCATTCCTTCTAAGGATAGATAATTTAGGCCATCTGCTCCTATGAAATTTTTTATCTCTTCTATACTCATATTATTTGCAATGAGCTCTTCTTTTGTTGGTGTGTCTATACCATAATAACATGGACTTATAACAGGTGGTGAGCTAATTAACATATGGATTTCTTTTGCTCCGGCTCTTCGTAGCATATTAACTATTTTTTTACTTGTAGTTCCTCTAACAAGTGAATCATCTATAACTATTATTCTTTTTCCCTCTATTGCCTGTCTAACCGGATTTAATTTTAATTTAACACTTAAATCCCTTATTTCTTGAGTAGGTTGGATAAAGCTTCTTCCTACATAATGATTTCTGATTATTCCTATCTCAAGTGGAATGCCACTTTCTTCTGAATATCCCATTGCTGCAACTAAACCTGAATCCAATACAGGTACTACACAATCAGCATCTATTGGATATTCTTTTGCAAGATTTCTTCCCATATTTTTTCTTATTTCATATACATAATCTTTAAATATTATGCTATCAGGTCTTGCAAAATATACAAACTCAAATATACATTTTTTAAGATTTTGTGGATATTCAAAAGGATAATAAGAGCGAATACCTGCATCATCTATAACAACCACTTCTCCCGGATTAATATCTCTTAGATATTCTGCATCTACTATATCAAATGCACAACTTTCAGAAGCAAAAAAATAACTTCCTGATTTATTTTTTCCAAGAGAAAGAGGTCTAAATCCAAAAGGGTCCCTTACTGCTATAAGTTGTTTTTCTCTTAAAATAAGTAAAGAGTATGCTCCTTTAACTTTTCCCATTGCTTCAAATACAAGAGGTAAAAATTCTGTATCATTTTTATGAAGATTAATATGGGATGGTGGTGGATTCTTAGAGCGAGCGATGAGATGAACAAATATCTCTGTATCCGATGTAGACCTGAAAATTGCTCCCTCTTTTTCTAACTTTGTCCTTAAACTATTTGCATTAACAAGATTGCCGTTATGGGCTATGGCAAAACTTCCGCCGTAAAAATGAGCAAAAAATGGTTGGATATTCTTAGGATTAGAACCACCGGCTGTTGAATATCTAACATGACCGATAGCAATATCTCCTTTTAACTCTTTTAAATCTTCATCTGATATTGCTTTTGTAACAAGACCCTGTCCAAGTCTAACATTTATATCATATCCATCTGATACAGCTATTCCGGCAGATTCCTGTCCTCTGTGTTGTAATGCATGAAGACCAAGGAATGTAAGCTCTGCTGCAGATTTATTATTAAAAACTCCAAATATTCCACACATTTTTAAAATACCTCATAAAAAAATAAGTTTTGATAATAAATAATATAAAATAAAAAAGAGAAAAAAGGTAGGCTTTTAAACCTACCTGCTATATTATTCTATTATTATTCTATTGTTTGAACCCAGACAACAACTTTAACAGGATTTTTCATATCTTTATATTTGTAAGCTAATGCTTTTATTGGTTTTATACCGGCTGCAAAATTTCCATCGTGGTGTCAACAGTTGCCAAAAAACATATTCAAGCATTAACAACTGCTGACTTTCGGGAACTCCCCTTAGATTTTGTCCATCTTTTTGAAGAACTTTTCAGGGAAACTCCCAACGGCACCACTGAGCCGTCTTCCCTACCTGCTTATTGACACCCAAATAATGCAGTAGAGCTATTAGGCGAAAACATTTCACAGATAGCTCCACATTTACTGCATCTTTGTGATGTGTATCGTGGATATATATCATCTACAGCATATCCTTTCTTTATTTTGAACCTCTATAAAAAGGGGAAACTATTTGCTAACATATTTATATCACAAATATTATGAGCTTTATCAGATTTAATTTAACATTAATTTAACGAATTAATAATATTTTTTTATGATTTCCATTAATTGATTATAAATCATAGGATTTCCGGCTATAACATCTCCATCTGTCATATCTTTTGTCCCTTGAAAATTAGAATATATTCCCCCTGCCTCTTCTATAAGAAGCAAACCGGCAGATATATCCCATGTGGATAATTTCATCTCAAAAAATCCATCAAAAACTCCTTCTGCTACTAAAGCTAAATCAATAGCAGCAGCTCCCGGTCTTCGGACTCCTGAAAAGGTTATCATAGCTTCCTTAAGAGCAAGTAGATAATTATCAAGCTCTGCCACAGACCTATAAGGAAATCCTGTTGCTACTATTGCAGATTCAATATCTCTATTTGAAACATATATCTTTTCACCGTTTAGATAAGCACCTTTTCCTTTTTCTGCCCAATATAATTTATCAAGCATCGGAATATATATTGCTCCGACTATAATCTCTTCATTTTTTTTTAGGGCAACAGATACAGCAAAAATTTCAAACCCTGCAATATAATTTTTAGTTCCATCTAATGGGTCTACTATCCATATATACTCACTATTTGGATTACCTACTTTTCCGTCCTCTTCTCCAAGAAATGCATGTTCCGGAAAACAAGATAATATAAAAGTTCTTATTCTTTCTTCAGAGTATTTATCAACATATGTAACAAAATCTTTTATTCCTTTTTCTTGTATATCAGATTTTTTTATCTTTTTAAAATTTTCCTTTAAAACTAATCCTCCGATGATTGCAGCTTCTTTTGCAACATCTAAAAAATTATTTTGTATCAATTTATTTCTCCATTTTTGTGATTGCTTGTAAGCAAGGAAGCTCTTTTCCTTCTAAGAGTTCTAAGAAAGCTCCTCCACCGGTAGATATATAACTTATCTTATCTACAACACCCGCTTTATGAATTGCATAATCTGTATCACCACCACCGGCTATTGATAATGCCGGAGATTCTGCAATTGCATGGGCAAGTGAAAATGTTCCCATTTTAAATTTATCTATCTCAAAAACACCCATTGGCCCATTCCATACAATTGTTTGGGCATCTTTTATTATCTCTTTTATTAATATTATTGAAGCATGTCCTATATCTAATCCCATCCAACCTTTTGGTATTTCTTGCCAAGCAACTTCAATAACAGCTGTTTGGTCAGATATTGCCTGACCACATACAAAATCAACAGGTAGATAAAATTTAACTCCTTTTTCTTTTGCTTTTTCTATTATAGAAACGGCTTCTTCAATCATCTCTTCTTCAACAAGAGAACTACCAACATTGTATCCAAGGGCTTTTATAAAGGTAAAAGCCATAGCTCCGCCGATAAATATTTTATCTACTTTATCTATAAGATATTTTATAACTCCAAGTTTTGATGAAACCTTAGAACCACCCAAAAATGCTACTACCGGTCTTTGAGGATTAAGTAAGGCTTTTTCAAAATATTCAAGTTCTCTTTCAAGTAAAAATCCCATAACTATTGGCTGTATAAAATCTTTTACACCATAAACAGAAGCATGTTTTCTATGACAGGTGCCAAAAGCATCTATAACATATATTTCCGCTAATTTTGCTAACTGTTTTGAAAATTCAGGGTCGTTATTTTCTTCTTCCGGATGAAATCTTAAATTTTCTAAAAGAATAATATCTCCTTCTTTCATATTAAAAACTTCTTCTTCTACTGCACTACCTACACAATCCGGCAAAAATTTTACTTCTTTGTTTAACAATCTTTCTAATCTTTTTGCTACAGGAAGTAAAGAATATTTTGGATTTGGCTTTCCTTTTGGTCTTCCAAGATGTGATGCAAGAATAATTTTTGCCTTTTTATCAAGAAGATAATTTATCGTTGGTATGGTTTCTCTTATTCTTATATCATCTTCTATATTCCCATACTCATCAAGTGGAACATTATAATCAACCCTTACAAAAACTCTTTTTCCTGTAACATCAACATCTTTCAAAGTAAGAAAGCCGTTAAACATCTCTACCTCCTCTTAAAATTCTATTTCATCATCATCTTCAATACTATCAAAAATATCCCAGTTATCTGACGATACTCCTTTTAATCTTAAAGCAGTTTCTCTAAGCAGTTCTAAATAAGATGCTATCTCTCTATAACTGTCAAGAACAGCCTGCAATTTAGCTATCTCTTCTTCCGGTAATTTTCCTTTATATATTTTTAATGCTTTTTTTATGGCTGCTTTTGTAATAACTATCTGACCGGCTTTTTCTTGCCACTGACTCCAAAACTCATTTGTTCCAAGAGGTGCTTTGATGATAAATCTGTCTAAATTTGTGATTTCTTGTGTTAATAACATTTGAAAATCATTTATTTTTTTCATTTAAACCTCTCAATGAAAAATTTTCATATATTATTATAACATCATTATCAATGGACAATTTTAATTTGAATATTAAATCAAAACTGCTTATAATATAGATAATTAATTAAATTTTGAGGATAAGTATTTGGCATATCAAGCCCTTTCAAGAAAATATAGACCGCAAAAATTTAGTCAGGTTATAGGGCAGGATTTTGTTGTTAAAACATTAAAAAATGCAATAAAGCTAAATAGAATTTCCCATGCATATATATTTGCCGGTTCAAGGGGAATAGGTAAAACAACCATTGCAAGAATATTGACAAAAGTATTAAACTGTAAAAATCCCCAAGATTTTGAACCTTGCAATGAATGTGAAAACTGTATTCAAATAAATAAAGGAGCATTTCCGGATTTATATGAGATAGATGCAGCATCAAACAGAGGTATAGATGATATAAGAAATATAAAAGAAAATATCAATTATGCACCGGTAAAAGGCAATTATAAAGTTTATATAATAGATGAAGCTCATATGCTTACAAGAGAAGCATTTAATGCCCTTTTAAAAACCTTGGAAGAACCACCGCCAAGAAATATATTTATACTTGCAACAACAGAACTTCACAAAATACCCGAAACAATAAAATCAAGATGCCAGATATTTTTATTCAAACCACCTACAATAAATCAAATAAAAGATTATCTGAGAAAAATCTTAGAAAATGAAAATATACCTTATGAAGAAGAAGCATTAAATATAATTGCTCAGGCAAGTGAAGGTGGTGTAAGGGATTCTGCAAGCTTATTAGACCAAGCAATAACATTTTCCGAAGGAAAATTAACAACAAAAGCAGTAGAACAGATGCTCGGTATCATTCCAACCAATATATTAAATGAGGTTGTAGAAAATTTACATAATCTAAAAGCAGAAGAAGTTATAAAAACCATAGAAAATCTTGATAGAGAAGGATATGATTTAAACTTATTTTTTAAACAACTTATATCAAAATTTGAAGAAATATTGATAGATATTGCTACCAGAAAAGAAACAAACTTTAATATTGATACTGTTATATATATTCAAAATATCTTAACACGGGCATATATAGAAGCAAGAAATTTTATAAATCCAAAGCCAATTTATAATTTGAATATAGCAAAACTAAAATATATCAATAACCTAAAGAGCATATCAGAGGTTATAGATAAAGGTATAGATAAAACCGTTGAAAAACAGAAAATAAATCAAGAGATAAATCAAGTAGAAACTAAACCGGAAGAAAAATTTAATCTACAAGCAGTTTTAACAAAAATAGCAAAAGAAGAACCTGTAATAGGGCATCTGATAAAGAAAATAAATATTGAAGAAAAAGAAGACAGATTTATCTTTCATTTAGATGAGACAACAGATTTAATTAAAGAAAAATTAGACAAGATTCAAACATATTTTCCTAAGAAAATAGAGATTATTTATAAAAAAGAAGAAAAGAAAGAAAAAAAGAAAAAAGAAGAAAGAGATGAAGCAGTTAGTAAAATACTTAATTTATTTCCCGGTTCAAAAATAATAAAAGAAGATAGATAGGAGGTTTTTCAGGTGTTTAATTTTGGAAATATTGCAGAGATGATGAAACAACTTAAGACGATGCAGGAAAATATAGAAAAAGCAAAAGAAGAATTAAAGAAAGAAAATATTGAGGTAGAAGTAGGAACCGGAATGGTAAAAGTTATTGCTAATGGTATAGGAGAAGTTGTAGATATTAATATAGACAAATCTCTTTTAAATGAAGAAAATGCAGAAGTCCTAAAAGATTTACTTATATCTGCTATCAATGAAGCTCAAGAAAGAGCAAGAGAAATGATGACTAAAAAAATGGCAGAAGCTTCCGGACTTGGTTTTGATATATCAAAACTCGGTGGTCTGTTTTAATGGATGTTATTCCGGAAATTTTAAAAAATGTAATTGAAGATATATCATCTTTACCGGGATATGGAGAAAAATCAGCTCAAAGGTTTGCCGTAAACCTTCTTAAAATGCCAAGAAAAGATGCAATCAATATAATAAAAGATTTATCCTTAATGCTTGAAAAAATACATCCCTGTAAAGAATGCGGTATCTTTTCAGAAGAAGAGATATGCCCTATATGTAACTCTGAAGAAAGAGATAAGAGTATAATTTGTGTTGTTGAAGAATCTTTTGATGCTTTTGCTATAGAAAAAACAGGCAAATATAATGGACTTTATCATATCCTTGGTGGAAGATTATCACCACTTGAAGGAATTACAGAAGAAGATTTAAATATCAGCTCTTTATTACAAAGGGTAGAAAAATTAAAAATAAAAGAAATTTTACTTGCCACCAATCCAACAGTAGAAGGCGAAGCAACAGCTTTATATATTGCCAATTTATTAAAGAATAAAGATATAACTATCTCAAGATTAGCTTATGGACTTCCTTTCGGTGCTATCTTAGAGAATGCAGATGAATTTACCTTAACAAAAGCAATTGAGCTTAAAGTTAAGATTTAACTTGTTTTTTTATTAATTTAGTGTTATATTTATATAACAATGTTTTAATATTTTTTAATATTTTAGGAGGTAAAATCTCATGGCAGTAGCATCAGAAAAGGCTCAAAAAGAAATTAGATGGCATGGTAGAGGTGGTCAAGGTACAGTTACAGCAGCGAAGATGTTAGCATCTGCTGCTATTATCCGTGGAAAATACGGTCAGGCTATGCCGGAATTTGGATTGGAAAGGTCAGGAACTCCGGTTAAAGTATCTACAAGAATTTCAGATAAAGAAATACATACAAGGGCTCCGGTAGAACATCCGGAAATAGTAATTATAACAGACCCATCACTTATGTTTACTATAAGGGATATCATAGTAAAAGGAACAGATGAAAATACAATATTTATAGTTAATACAAATTTCCCACCTGAAAAGGTAAGAAAAATACTTGGCATACCCAGTAATGAGCTTTGGATAGTAGATGCTTCTAAAATAGCTATGGAAGAATTTGGAAGAAATATTCCAAATACAGCTGTTCTCGGTGCTGTAGCTAAAGCAACAGGAGTTGTTGATTTAGAAGCCCTTGAACAAGAAATTACGGAAGCTTTCGGAGCAAGCTCTAAATTAAGAGCTGTTTTAGAGCAAAATTTAAAAGCATTAAGAAGAGGATATGAAGAAGTTTATAAAGCTTAATTTAATAGGAGGTAATATATATGTATGAGTTAAAAAAATGGTTTGAGATTCCTATAGGTTCAATAGTGCCGGAAGCCGGTTCCAGTATGATAAATAATACAGGTTCTTGGAGAATGCTTAGACCTGTATTAAATACTGATAAATGTACAAATTGTTTAATCTGCTGGATTTTCTGCCCTGATGATTCTATTCCGGTAAATAGGGAGCAAAGATTTGAAACAGATTTCCATTATTGTAAAGGATGCGGTATCTGTGCCGTAGAATGTCCATACGACGCATTAGAAATGGTTCCTGAAATGGAAATCAAATTAAAAGAGATTGAATAAATTAGGAGGTTTAAAATATGGCCGGTAAAGTTATTGCATTAACAGGTAATCAAGCAGCTGCAGAAGCAATGAGACAGATAAATTTTGATGTTGCAGCTGTATATCCTATATCTCCACAAACAGAATTAATGGGATTTTTTGCAGAATATGTTGCAAATGGTGAAGTTGATACAGATATGGTTTCGGTGGAAGGTGAGCATTCTGCTATGGCGGCATGTATCGGAGCAGCAGCTGCCGGTGCAAGAGTTATTACTGCATCTGCAGGTCCAGGTATAGCATATATGGTAGAAAATTTATATGTTGCTTCCGGTATGAGACTTCCAATCGTTTTATTAGATGTTAATAGAGCATTATCTGCTCCTTTAAATATACATTGTGACCATAGCGATTCTATGCTGACAAGAGATTCTGGCTGGATATCTTTATTTTCAGAAAATGCTCAAGAAGCTTATCATAACATTATCCAAGCAGTAAAGATTTCAGAAAAAGCTCTTATTCCGGTTATGGTAAATTATGATGGATATATTGTTTCCCACTCCATAGAAAATGTTGAGATTTTAGATGACCAAGTTGTTAGAGATTTTGTAGGTCCTTCTGGAATTCATAGAATACCTTATCCATTACTTGATTTCAAAAAACCTGTTACTTACGGTGCTACTGCTCAACCGGATTATTATACAGAATGTAGATATCAACAACATGTTGATATGTTAAAAGCTTATGATATTGTAAGAGAAGTAGCAGAAGAATTTGAAGCTATTTCAGGAAAACTTTATGGATTTATAGAAGAATACAAAACAGATGATGCAGAATATATAGCAATCTCAATGGGTTCATCTTTTGGGACATTGAGAGAAGCAGTTGATATTATGAGAGAACAAGGAAGAAAATTTGGAGCAATAAAAATAAGATTATACAGACCTTTCCCTCTAAAAGAAATAGCTCAGGCATTATCAAAAGCAAAAGGTGTTGTTGTCCTTGATAGAGCTGATTCTTTTGATGGAATCGGTGGTCCATTATTTAAAGATGTTGCAACAGCTTTATTCAATAATCCAAACAGACCATATATTCACAACTTTATCTATGGTCTTGGTGGAAGAGAGATTTTAACAGAAGAATTTGTTAGAGCCTTAGATAGATTAGAAAGATTAGAAAAAGGTATTGAAACAAGAGAAAATTTAGTAGAATACTTACAAGTGAGGTCATAAGCCATGGCAAAAAAAGTAACTATTCAAGTATTAGCAGATTTAGCTCAAGAAAGAGAAGAAAAGTTCCATTCACACAACCCACTTGCTCCAGGACATAGAATGTGTATTGGTTGTGGAATACCACCTATTGTTAATGAAGTATTACTTGCTATAGATAAGCCAACTGTTGTAGCAACTGGTACAGGCTGTCTTGAAGTTACAACCGGTGTTTATCCTTACACTGCTTGGAATACTCCATGGATTCATGTAAATTTCCAATCAACAGGTGCAGTAATAAGTGGAGTAGAAGCTGCTTATAAAGTATTAAAGAAAAAAGGATTATATAATGAAGATGTGGCATTCGTAGCTTTTGCTGGTGATGGTGGTAGTTATGATATTGGACTTCAAGCATTATCAGCAGCAGTAGAAAGAGGACATGATTTCCTTTATGTATGCTATAACAATGAAGGATATCAAAATACAGGTTATCAAAGGTCATCTGCTACTCCACTTGGAGTTTATACTAAAACAACACCGGTAGGCTCTGCCCATATAGGAAAAGAAGAACCAAGAAAAGACTTAACAATGATAATGGCAGCCCATGGAATACCATATGTAGCTCAGGCTTCTCCTCATATATACAGAGATTTAACAAGAAAAGTTAAAAAAGCAATGACCTTTAAAGGACCTAAATTTATAAATGCTCTTCAACCTTGCACTCTTTCTTGGAGATTTGCACCGGAAGATACAATGAGACTTGCTAAACTTGCAGTTGAAACAAGATACTGGCCGGTTTATGAAGTTATAAATGGAAAATATTGGAAAGTTAATGTTAAACCAAAAAGACCAAAACCAATAGAAGAATATATTTCAGCCCAGCCAAGATGGAAACATGTATTAAAATACCCTGAAATTGTTGCAAAAATTCAGAAAGAAGTTGATGACAGATGGAATTATCTCTTAGCTCTTGAAGAAATGTCTAAAAAGTTGGCAGAACAAGAAGGAATAGATTACGAAGCACTCTTTGCACTCCCTAAAGGCGAAGATAAAGAATAAATTCATACAAGAGGTGGCTTAAACCACCTCTCCTTTATTTTCTTAAATCTCAATTTTATTCTCTTTTTTTCTTGTTATAATATTCTCTATGGATAAGAAAGAAAAAGAAAAAATTGTATTGGAAAATTTTCCTTTAATAAAAAAAGTGGCAAGTAAGATTTATTATAAATT
Source organism: Venenivibrio stagnispumantis (assembly GCF_900182795.1). Classification (NCBI taxonomy): domain Bacteria; kingdom Pseudomonadati; phylum Aquificota; class Aquificia; order Aquificales; family Hydrogenothermaceae; genus Venenivibrio; species Venenivibrio stagnispumantis. The sequence continues at coordinate 157,282 of NZ_FXTX01000001.1, read as the reverse complement.
GCCAGATAGTTGTGATGTAGAATTTGATGACCTTGTAAATGTTGGAGTTATTGGTCTACTTAAAGCAATAGAAAATTATGATGAAAAAAAAGCAAAATTTTCCACTTATGCATATATAAGGATAAGAGGGGAGATATTAGATTATCTTCGCTCACTTCAAATAGTGCCCAGAACTATGAAAGATTATATAACAGAAGAAGAAAATCAGGAATTAGATATACCAATATCCAACTCAGCTATACTACTAAGTATAGACAGGGCTATTTCTGAGAATGAAGAAGACGGAAGTTTTGCAGATTATCTTATTTCTTATGAAAAAACACCGGAAGAACATTTTTTTATAAAATATCAGAAAGAATATTTAGAAAAGATATTGGATACTTTAAACGAATCCGAAAAAACGATAATACATATGCTATATTTTGAAGAGAAAGAACCAAAGGAGATAGCTGAAAAATTAGGTATTTCCTTAGGAAGAATATCACAAATAAAAGCTAATGCATTAAAAAAATTAAAAGAAATTCTGATTAAAATTGATTTATAATAATTTAAAAATTTCAACAGATTGATGGAGGAAAAAATGGATACAAAAAAATTAATATTCTCTACAATGTTAGCTGTAAATTTTGCTTTTGCTTCAGAAGTAGACCAATATATAAAATCCGGTTTAAGAAATTATCAAATAGGTAATTTAAAACAGGCTGCTTCAGATTTCCAAAAAGTATTAGAAAAAGACCCTAATAATCCTTTGGCTTTATCAAACATAGGATTTATTTATTACAAAATGGGAGAATATGACAAAGCAGAAGAATATTTTGACAAGTTATTAAAAGTAGATGCAGAAGATAAAGATATAAGAGCATTAACTTATTATGCATTAGCATCTATTTCCAAAAAGAAAAAAGATTTTGCAAAATATGAAGATTATCTAAATAAAACCTTAGAAACCGATCCGGAATTTAAAGATGCTTTTGAAGAGTTATTTACATATTACAAAGAAAACAAAAATTATCAGGCAATTGTTAAATTATTAGAAAATAGAAAAAATCTTTCTGAAGATAAACTTTTGGTTTTAGCAGAAAGCTATATCCATTTAGATGAAAAAAATCCAAATGAAAGATATAGACAAAATGCTATAAATCTACTTACAGAATTGAAAAAATCTAAAAACAAACATATAACCAAAGAGGCAGAAAAATTACTTGCATCCTTAGAAAAAAATAAATCTGAAGTTAAGGGAACAAAAGATAATAAAAAAGTTGCTTTAGAAAACCCTGAAAAGAAAATAGCTGCAAAGAAAATATCAAATATTCAAGGAAATGCAGAAAATATAACGTTAGCAACTTCTGAAAATATTGAAGTCTTGGAGAAAAAACAGCCAAAAGATGTGAAAATATATAATGAGCTTGGAATTTTATATCTTAAAGAAGGAAAAATAGATAAAGCAAAAGAAAATCTTTTAAAAGCTATCAAATTAGATCCGGATTATGCAGAAAGCTATAACAATCTTGGTGTGCTCTATTTTAATTTAAAAGATTATGAAAATGCTATAAAATTCTTTAATGAAGCAATAAAAAGAGACCCTGATTTAGAAAAAGCATATTACAATCTTGCTAATACTTATTTTGAACTTGGAAAAATCTACAAAAATAGGGAATATTTTACTAAAGCTATACAAAACTATCAAAAAGCTATAAAACTTAATCCAAATAATAAATATGCTTATTATAACTTAGCAAATAGCTATTTTTATATAGAAGATTATGAAAATGCTATAAATAATTATAAAAAAGCATTACCTGTAGAAGATAAAGATTTAGAAAATAAAATAAAACAAAATATATCGGTTGCATATTATAATCTTGCTGTTATAACCACTGATGATAACCAAGCTATATCTTTCCTAAAAGAAGCATTATCTTATAATCCAAGTTTAAAAGAAGCTAATTTATTACTTGGTAAAAAATTATACGAAGTTGGAAAAATAGATGAAGCAATTACATATTTAGAAAAAGTATTAACTTTTGAACCAAACAATGCAGAAAGCATCTATCTTCTTGGTTTAGCTTATGCATACAAAGGGAATGCAGATAAAGCATTGAGCTATTATAAAACTTTAAAAACTATATCCCCTGAACTTGCAGATAAATTATTTGAATCTATTTATAGATGAAAAAACGGATAATTTTTAAAGAAAAATTTTATGCCGGAAAGATAAAGATAGATGAAGATAGATTATTAGAATATTTAGAAGGAATAGCCTATACAGAACTTGGTGCTAAAAATAAAGATTTTTATTATTGTTATTTTAAGCAAAAAGATACTATTTTTTATTTTATAGTTTTGTCTGATGATTATATAGACGGTTCTTTATTTATTTTCTTTCCGGCTTTATTTTCAGAAGGCAAATATTTTTACAAAAAAGATGATGAGTTTTATATCATAATTAGGGATGCAGAAAATATTTATATAGAAAAATCTCAAAATATAGAGCCGGATTATCAGGATATTCAGCAGATTGCTATAAAACTATCTCAAAACAAATCTTTGCCATCTTCTTTATATCTTAAATGGGCTTTAAAAAAAGATAGAAATTTATTATTAAAAATTTCTTTTATTATCTTTTCTTTCTCTCTTTTAATTTTTACAATAAAAAAAATATTTTTTCCTCAGCAAAAAAATGATACTAAGCTGATTTATATTAAATCCGAAAATAAATTACCAAATTTAGCTATAATTCTAAAAGATGTATCAAAATTAATAAAAGATAAAGGTTTGGTAGAAAAGGTTGAGTTAATAAATGATAAATTACAATTTATTATACAATTTGAAAATAAGAAAGATGCAGAAGAATTTGTAAAAAAATACGGGGGACAGTATGAAAATAATAAGGTTATATATTCTACCAATATTTTTATTGGTAATTAGTTCATTTTTATTAATAAAAAGTTTTGAAACACCCAAAAATAATAAAATAATATGCACATATAAAATAGAGGAAATAGAAAATAATATAAAAGAGATAATAAATTTTTTAAATTTACAAAATGATATTTATATTAACCATAATAAAAACCAAATCTCTATATATTCAAAAGATTACACCGTATTAGCTAAAATAGACAGTATTTATATTCTGCTTGCTACATTATCTTTTTTACATTATAATTTAGAATATAAAGAATTCTATATAGGAAAAAGTTGTAATGGTTTAAGAATTATAGTGGAGGCTAAATAGATGAGATTTTTTGTATTAATATTGCTGATATTATTTTCATTTAGTTTTGCTTCGGATGGTGGTAATCCTTTTCTTAAAATCAATAAACAAACAGAAAAAGTAGAAAAGAAAAATCATAAATCTAAGTATCAAAAGTATGATAGAAAATATAGCAAAAAATTAGATATAAAACAGATTGACTATAATGACAAAAATATGTATCTTATTTATAGAGAATATAAGAAACATAAAAGAAGATATCATAAATCATGGAAATAATTGAAGCAAAAATTCAGCTTCTTAATAAGATAGGTAATTCCAAAAAAAATAAAAATAAATCTTCTGCTTTGTCTATTTTTGATGAAATATTTAAGCAATTTGATTTAAAAGATAAATCTAAAAAAGAGCGAAAAAACTCTAATATTATTTCAGATGCTAACACTATAAATAATTTATTTAATTTACAAAATATGATAGTTTTAGATAATAAACTTCAATTAAATTCAAACATTAAAAAACAAAAATTAGAAAATGTCTCTATATCTTCAGAAAAACCTGAAAAAAAATCAAAATATTTATTAAAGCAAAATACAGAAAACGATAAAATTAATTTTCAAAATACACCCGATATCTTAAAGAAAGATATTAAATTATCAAAAGCTAATTCTAATAATAGTTTAGAGGGAAGTCAAAATCTAAACGTTAAAAATAAGCAAACATTAAAATCTTTACAGGAAAATGAGAGTTTTCATAATATAGATATCAAAAGTTTAAAAGATGTAAAATCAGCTAATAAAACAGATTTATATTTCGTTGAGAAAACGCTACAAAATATAGAAAATCAAAGTCTTGATATTAAAAATGGACAGATATTAAAATCTCTACCGGAAAATGATAAAATTAATTTTCAAAATATACCTGATAGCTTAAAGAAAGATATAAAATTATCAAAAGTTAATGCTAATAATAATTTATCAAGTTTTGTATCAAACTTTAAGGAAGGAAATCTTAATAATTTAGAAAATATAACAGATAATATAGGAAAAATCAAAAATTTAAAACAAAATGAAAATAAAAATATTAACCATATTTTTAATAGTAATCAAAACCAAAAATTAATAACTCATAATATTAATGTTAGTGAAGCATATAAGGAAACAGAAATAAAGCAAAATATAAATGATAAAAATAAAATAATCGAAAATGGTTTAATTTTTAAATCTTATTTTTCTGATAAATTAGAATATAATGATGGGTCAAGAAATTTTATGGCTTTAAATTCAGATAGTTCAAATAATAGTAGTAGTATTGATAATATTGGAACAAACTCTTACCTTTACAATTATCAAAATATTAATAATATTTCTGACAGTAGTTCGTATAATTCAAACAATCAAAATCAGCAAAATCATACTGATTTAGAAAATAATAACAACAATAATTATTTAGTAAAATTTGAAATGGAAAATATAAATATAAATGCTTCATTGAAAAATCAAGTTGTAAATCTTTATATAGGTTTAAATGATATCGCTATTTCTGATGCTTTATCTAACCAAATTAGAAATATTTTAATAGAAAATGGTTTTGATAGGTTCAATATAGTCATAAAAGATAAAGATAAAAAAACAGTAATAAATTCTTATAAACAAAATTTTGTAGAAAAAGATGAGAGAAAAATTAGCATTGCGATATAAAAATCTTTTTGTTTTTATAATATCTTTTTTTTTGCTTTTTTTAACATCTTATGCTGTTAATAAACCGGAAAATGAAGATTTAAAATTATTAAAAGAAGGTATAGAAGATTATAAAAATGGAGATTACTATACAGCTGTAGATGTTTTCTCAAAACTGACTACCAACACAAATTCTCCATATTATAAAGATGCTTTATTTATGCTTTCCAAGACATATTTACAAATAGGGAAGAAAACCGGATTAAAAAAATATTTATGGGCAGCTGTTTATTCAATTAATTATTATGTTGGAGCCGGTGGAAAAAGAGATTGGGATTTTTATTATACTAAAGCTTCTATTTATGAAGCACTTGGATTTTTTGAAAGAGCCCAGCCTTTATATAAAATAGCTTCTTTTGAGGCTAAAAATGAAGAAGAATATAATAAATCATTAATTGGATTGCTAAGAGTTTCAGCTTTAAATGGTAAAATGGATGAAATATCTAAAAATCTTATTTATATTGCTTCTTCAAATCCAGAAATTCGTAAAGAACAGGATATACTTAATGGAATGATTGCTTTTCAAAAGGGAGATTATGAAGAAGCTTTTAAATATTTTTCTGAAAATTACAGAAAATTTGAATCTTATTTTATAGAAAATCCTTATTATTATTATCTTGTAGGAGAAACAGCTTATAGGTTAAAAAATTATGAATTTGCTAAAAATATTTTTAGAAAAATTGTATCTACTGTAAAAGATGATGAGATTATAAGGAAGGCAATACTTAGACTTGCAGATATAGAAGTTATTGAAAAGAATAAAAAATTAGCTTTTGATAATTATTATTATATAATAATAAAATATCCGGATAGCGATGAGGCGACAATAGCAAAGCTTAAAATAATATCTTTATCAAGAGAATATGCAGAAAAAGCCGGCATTGATGACATTATATCCTTTACTGTAAAAACATTGATATCAAACAGGACTAATAATATAGGTAGATATGCCCTTGCTAATTTTGGAGCTTTAATATTTGAAAATCCAACACCATATTTGATAGATAGGTTATCTTGGGAAATATCCTTATTTTCTCCTTCCGGATTTAATTTTGAGCAAAGAGAGTATATAAATAATTTATGGAAACCATATCTTTTAAAAGTAAAGACGGATAATCTTTGTAAATTATATAATGCAAATCCAAATTTTTTTAATGAGCTTTTTGAAAAAGATGTTTTAGAACATATCTTAAATAACTGTAAAGATATAAATATCCAGATAGAGTTAATCAAATATCTTGTCCAAAAATATAATCAAGACCAAGATAAAATTAAATTAGTTAATTTATTAATAAACAAAAAAGATTTCAAAAAAGCAGAAGAGATATTACAAACTATTTCTAATAAAGATTGTGATTATTATCTTTTATTATTCAAAATAAAATTACTTTCTAAGCAGGATTATAAAGGATTATTTCAAAATATCAAAAATTCTTGTAAAGAAAATAAAGATACAGCATCTATCTTGGCTTATGAATATCTAATAAAAAATCAGCCTTTAAAAGCTTATGAAACAATTATTCCATGGATGAGAGATTTGGCTATGGAATATAATGAAAATCCATTCTCCAAGGAAATTTTAAATCAGCTGATTGATAAACTGATGCTTAAAGATGAGTATAATAAAGTGATAAAAATAACTGAGCTGATTATAAAAAATAAAGAAATTGAAGAAAAAGATTACTGTTATATAAATGCAATATCTTTAATAAGTTATGTAAGATTAAATAATCTATCTAATGCAGAAATCAGTTATAATAATATAGTAAAATGTAAAGATGATTTTTCAGAATTTGCAAAAAAAGTATATGAAAATGAAAAGATAATCAAGGAGGTGAAGAAATAATGTTTGAAGATATTAACCTTCTAAATAAGATGGCTTCTTTTTTCTTTCAAAGAACAAAAACTATACAAAGTAATATAGCTAATGCAGATACACCTTTTTACAAACCTATGGATTTAAAATTTGAAAAAGTTTTAAAAGATAAAATTAATATGAAATTAACCGACCCGAAACATATAAATCCAAATCCGGAAGAAGATATAAAAATAGAAAGTTATGAAACAGGATATATAAATGGATATGATTTAAATAAAGTAAATATAGAAGAAGAAATGGCAAAACTTGCAGAAAGTAGTATCATGCATCAGGCAATTGTAGAGATGATGAAAAAAGAGATGGCAAAATTAAAATATGCAATCAGTGGTAAATAAAGGAGGGAAAAGTCATGATTTTTGAAGGATTAGAAATATCAGTTACAGGAATGCAAGCCCAAAGGGTTAGAATGGATTTATCTGCTTCAAATCTTGCAAATATAAATTCAAAAGAAAATGGAGAGCCTTACAGAAGAAAAGTTCCTTTATTTGAAGCTATTTTAAATAATGAAACAAAAACAGCAAAAGTAAAAGTAAAAGATATACTTACAGATAATTCACCTTTTAAAATGAAATATGACCCTACAAATCCGGATGCAGACCAAAATGGTTATGTCAGGATGTCAAATGTTGACCCGATTAGAGAAATGGTAGATATGATGTCTGCAATGAGAACTTACGAAGCCAACCTTACTGCATTTAATACCCATAAAAGCATGATACTAAAAACAATAGAAATGATTAAAGTATAAACAAGGAGGTAACGATGGAAATAAAAAATATATCCGGTATTAATGGATTACCTTTAAAAATAGATAATGAAGAAAGTATAAAAACATCAAAGAAAAATTTTTCCGATATTTTGAAAGAGTTTATAGCAGATGTAAATAATGATTTAATTACTGCAAAAGATGCAGAAAAAGCATTAGCTATGGGTGAAACAAATGATATTCAGCAAGTAATGTATCTGATAGAAAAAGCAGATATATCATTTAGATTAATTACAGAAATAAGAAATAAAGCATTAGAAGCTTACCAAGAAATAATGAGAATGCAAGTTTAAAGGAGATATTTAAGAAGTGAATGGAGAGGAACAGATAGAAAAACAGAATTATATAGAAAAAATAAAAGCTTTTTTTCAAGATAAGCAGAAAGTTAAATATCTTTTAATTGGACTTGGTGGTTTATTTTTGGCAGTTATTTTATTTATAGTTGCATCAAATTTTATAAAAAATAAAGATTATGCCGTATTATATTCCAATTTATCACCGGATGATGCAGGAAATGTTTTAACAGTATTATCGCAAGAAAATATTCCTTACAAATTAGAGGGAAATGGAACAATTATATTAGTCCCAAAAGATAAAGTTTATGACACAAGATTAAAACTTGCAGCAAAAGGATTGCCATCAGGAAAAGTTGTTGGTTTTGAGATATTTGAAGAACCAAAAATGGGAACAACCCAATTTCAGGAAAATGTAAATTATATCAGAGCCATAGAAGGAGAACTTGTTAGAACAATCAAACAAATAGATGCAGTAATGGATGCAAAAGTAAATATAGCAATGCCTAAGGATTCAATCTTTGTAAGAGAAGAAGACCAACCAAAAGCATCTGTGATTATAAAATTATATCCGGATAAAGATTTAACAAAAGAGCAAGTTAAAGCAATAGTTTTTCTCGTATCTCATGCTGTTCCAAAACTCACACCTGAAAATGTAACCGTTGTAGACAATAGAGGAAGAGTTCTTTCTGATTTAATAGATGAAAATAAAGATATAGAATCCGGAAACAGTATAGCAGATATTAAAAGAAAATTAGAAAAACAGATAGAAAAAGATATCCAATCTATGCTTGCAAAAGCAGTAGGACCGGAAAGAGTAGTAGTCAAAGCATCTGTAGAGCTTGAAACCGGAAAAATGGCTCAAAAAGATGAAATATACGATCCGGATAAAGTAGCAGTTGTAAGTGAAAGAAAGATAAAAGAGTCAGAAACAGAAAATCCACAAACTATAAATGCACCACCCGGGACACCTACAAATGTTCCGCCTGTTATGAATGTGCCGGTATTTTCAGGAGGAACAAAACAAAAGGAAAAAAGTGATATAACAACAAATTATGATGTATCAAAATCTGTAATAGAATCAAAAAAGCCTATTTTTAATATAAAGAAAATTAGTGTTGGAGTAATGATAGATGGAAGATATAAAGAAGTAAAAGACCAGAATGGAAATATAACTTTACAATTTGAACCAAGAACTCAGCAAGAATTACAATCTTACGAAAATCTTATAAAAAGTGCAATAGGATTTGACCAAAACAGAGGAGACCAAGTAACAGTAATATCAGTTCCTTTTGAAGCAGAAAAACCTGCCATTGTAAAAGAAGAAACATCAAAAACATTATGGTTTTTATTAGCTGGCGTAGGATTATTATTCTTAGTTTTAATTGGTTTAATTATATTCTTACTTAGAGCTAAAAAGAAAAAAGAACAACCAACAACAATATTAGCACAACAACAACTTTTAGAAGAACAGCTTGAAACTCTAAGAAAAGAAGAAAAAGAAATAGTATCTTTTGAAACAGAGCCTAACTATATTAAATTAATAGAAGTTGCAAAAGAAAATCCACAACTAATAGCAAATTTAATATCTAAATGGCTAAAAGAAGAACCAAAACCGGCAACAGAAAGAGGTAAAAAATAAAATGAAACTTGATATAGAAGATTTTTCATTTCTTTTATACAAAGAAGAAAAAAAAGAAGAAGAAAAAGATAAAGAAAAAGATTTTGAAAATCAAATAAAATCTCTTATCCAAAAATATGAAAATCAGATTAAAGAATTGGTAAATCAATTTAATCAAGAAAAAGAAAATATATATAAAACAGCATTTGAAGAAGGATATAAAAAAGCAGAAAATGAGCTAAAAAAACAATATGAAGAGAAATTAAATCAATTAATATCAGAAGAAAGAGAAAGGGAAAAACAAGAGATTGAACAAATCAATCAATTTGTAAAAAATTTTGAAGAAAAATTAAAAATGGAATACAAGGAAAAGATAGATAAAATCAATCAAACAATAGTGGATAGTATAAATGAGATATTTCAGTTTTTATATCTAAAAGATACAGATATAGAAAAAATCAAGCATGATATACAGGAATATATAAGAAGTTTTGAAAATATAAATTATCAGTTAAAAGTAGGAAAAGGATTAAAAATTTTAGAAAATTATTTTGAAAAAGTTGTAATAGATGAAAATTTACAGGATTTTGATTTTATTATAGATTTTTCTGATTTTAAAATAGAAAGTTTAGCAAAAGATAAATTGGAAGTGATAAAAGATGAGATTGAAAGAGAGATTAAAAAAATTACCGAAGATTAATATTGAAGGAAGAATATTATCTATAAAAGGAAATATAATAGAAGCTGTTTTACCTATAGAAACTGCAATATCTGATATGTTTATAACACCAAATGGTGCTATTGCAGAAGTTATAGGCTTTAAAAATAACAAAGCAATACTTATGAGTTATCAAGATTTATCTGATATAAAAATAGGAAGTTTTTTGAAAAAACTTTATAAATCTGCAACTGTAGGTGTAGGGGAAGAGCTTCTTGGAACAGTATTAGACCCATTTGGAAATCCATTAAATAAAGAAAAAATAGTATATTCTAATTATTACTATCTTAAAAATGATTATATAAACCCATTAAAAAGAGGAAGGATTAAAGATGTATTTGATACAGGCATAAGGGCTATAAATGCTTTATTTACCATAGGAAAAGGACAAAAAATAGGTATATTAGCCGGTGCAGGTGTTGGCAAAAGCACATTGCTTGGTATGATTGCAAGATTTTCTAATGCAGATGTAAATGTAATTGCATTAATAGGTGAAAGGGGAAGAGAAGTTAGGGAGTTTATAGAAGATAATTTGTCAGAAGAAGGGCTGAAAAAATCTGTTGTTATAACTGCAACATCTGATATGCCCGCCCTTACCAAATTAAGAGCTATATATTCTGCTATAGCTATTGCGAAATATTTTTCCAATAGAGGTAAAGATGTTTTATTTTTAGTAGATTCTCTTACCAGGATAGCAATGGCTCAAAGGGAGATAGGATTATCTGCCGGAGAACCCCCAACATCAAAAGGCTATACACCATCTGTTTTTACATTGCTACCTAAGATTACTGAAGCATCAGGAGTTTTTGAAGGTAAAGGAAGCATTACCGGAATATTTACCGTTTTAATAGAAGGAGATGATATATCTTTAGATCCGGTAGCAGATGCAGCAGTATCTTTCTTAGATGGTCATATAGTATTATCAAGAGAGCAAGCTAATAAAAGAATATATCCGGCAATAGATATATTAAAAAGCATAAGCAGATTAATGCCCCAATTACTTTCTCAAGAATATATAGATTATGCATCAAAAATAATATATCTTTATTCAAAATATAAAGAAGCAGAAGATATGATAAATCTCGGATTGTACAAAGAAGGAAACTCAAAAGAGATAGATTTGGCTATTGAACTAGCTCCATATATAGAAGAATTTATAAAACAAGGAATAGATGAAAAAATAGATTTTAAAAAGAGTTTAGAGGATGTAAAAAAACTTGCTTTATTGACGAAAAAGGTTTAAAATTATTTTTGAATTTAAAAATATGAGGGGAAAATCATGATAGATAATAGATATGAGTATGCATCTTCTATATATAATACAACTCCAAAACCTACTGTTGTAGATGCAAATTATGACAACGCTCAAATGAGCAATTCAGATTTTCTGAAAGTCTTACTTGCAGATTTACAATGGCAAAATCCCTTAGATGCAAAAGATATTACAGATACAATTAATAATACTATTAAATTAAGAGAAATAGAATTAATGGATAAATTTTCAAAAGCTCTTGATAGCTTATCTAATGGTGGAAACTCTCTTTTATCAGCAGCAAATCTAATAGGTAAAAAAATTATGTATGAAGGTAATCAAACATATTTTCAAAATGGAAAATCGGATATTCAGATTAATTTAGACTCTCCGGCTTCTTCTATATCTATAAATATTTTAGACCAAAATGGAAATTTGGTAGATAGTAAAGAATTGACAAATATAGGTAATCAGACAAATATAAATTATACTTTACAAAATAGCTCACTTCCTGATGGATATTATACAGTTAAGATAACAGCAAAAGATAGCAATGGAAATAATATAAATGCAAATTTATTATCATCAGCAGTTGTAGAAAAAATTTCAAAACAAAATAATACTATTATGATAGGATTTAATAACAATTTCATATCCTTAGATAAAATAATGGAAATAGGAGGTTAAAAACCATGATTCAGGCGATGTGGACAGGTAATACGGGACTTAATGCAGACCAATATTGGCTATCAGTAATTTCCGATAATATTGCTAATGTAAATACAATTGGTTATAAATATGAAAGGGCTTCTTTTGAAGATATGATAACAAGTAGTTTAACAACATTTAGTAATAATGTTCCTAAGAATATGGAAATAGGCGGTGGTGCAATCGTTGCAAATACACAGAAAATATTCACACAAGGAAATTTTTCACAAACAAATGTGCCAACTGACCTTGCATTAGAAGGACAGGGCTTTTTTATGGTTGCAGATAATAATGGTACAATATATTACACAAGAAATGGACAATTTAGATTAAATGCAGATGGAGATTTAGTTAATACTCTTGGATTAAAATTGCAAGGTTGGACACTTGATGATAATGGTAATATGGTAGGAGCTATAGGAAGTATAAATATTCCATATTCACAACCACCTAAGACAACAACAAAAATATCTGTTGACTCACCATCTAATTTAGACTCAAGGTCAAATATTATAACAGCCACTTTTAACCCTGCAGACTCAACTACATTTAACTATGTCAATACTATGACTGTTTATGATTCTCTTGGAAATCCTCATAAAGCACAGTTTTATTTCGTCCGTACAGGTGGAAATCAATGGAGAGTTTTCGGACTCTTAGATGATGAACCAATTCAATTTACAGTTCCAGGTGATACTAACACTTATGACGCTTTGTTATTAGAATTTAATGGAACTGGGCAAATAAGTTCTATAAAGGGATATGGTAAGGATATGAACTGTTTAGATAATTGTCATGGAACAACTTTAAATGAGGATAGTGGGGATGCTGGAGAGTATCAACTTCCCTATTATCCAGTAATTCCAGGTTCTGTATTAATTTCAAATTATAATGGTACAACTGTAAATTGGATTGATGATGGAAATGGTAATATAATTGATTTAATTACTAACAATTCAATTGGAACTATTGATTATAATACTGGGAAAATAACTATAAATCAATCTGCAGGAACTTCAAGTTCTGAAAATATACAAGTTGCTTATAGAACAAAAGTTTACGAAAGTGGAGATACCGGAGAGTATACACTTGTTAATACACCAATACTTCCTGGTTCTGTATCAATTTCACAATATAATGGTACAACTGTAAATTGGATAGATGACGGAGCCGGTAATATAATTGATTTAAAAAATAACAATCAAATAGTAGGAAGTATTAATTATACTACTGGAAAAATAACTATAAATCAGTCTGCAGGGACTTCAAGTTCTGAAAATATACAAGTTGCTTATAAAATATACTTTACTACTATATCTACAAATACTATCCAACCGGATCAAATTTCCATTTTGCCAATCTCTGCAAATAACCCTAACTCAGTCGGATTAAATACAGGTGCTAATCCAATTCAATTTAGTTTAAATTTACAAAATCTCAGACAATTAGCATCAGATTTCTTATTTACTGGCAATCAAGACGGATATTCAAAAGGTGATTTATTATCTGTATTTATCTCAGAAGACGGAGTTATAAAAGGATCTTATTCTAATGGAACTACAAAAAATATAGCAAGACTTGCTACAGCAGTATTTAAAGATACAGAAATGCTTGTTAGAAAAGGGACATTCCTCTATTTACCTAATCAACAAACACCTACACCTATAGTGGCTCCGGGAGGAGTTTTAAACAAAATAAGAAGTGGAATGCTTGAGATGTCTAATGTAGATATAAGTAGAGAATTTATAAATCTTATAGTAGCCCAAAGGGCATATCAAGCAAATGCAAGAGTTATAACAACATCTGACCAAGTACTTCAAGAAGCTATGAATATTAAAAGATAATAAAAAATAAGGAGAAGGTAGTGGCTGAAGAAAAAGAGATACAGGAAGGTCAGGAAGAGAAAAAAGGTAGTAAATTAAAATTACTTTTGATTATAGTTATTGCTTTACTTATAGCAGCTATAGTTGGATTTTTTGTATATACAAAATTTTTCCATAAAGAAGAGGAAAAATCTCCATCAGAAAAAATTACAAAAGAGATAAAATCAGTAGAAGAAAAAGGTGTAGAAGTAGAAGCAGGCACTTATATTGTAAATTTAGCAGACAAAGATGCAGATAGATATATTAAAGTTACTATAGTTCTTGAAGTTCAGGATGATAAAGTAAAAGAAGAAGCTACACAAAGAATGCCACAAATAAAAGATACAATAAATACTTTACTTTTTACCAAAACATCTACAGAACTTAAATCTCCTGAGGGTGTAGAAAAGTTAAAAGAAGATATAATAAGAAGAGTAAATGCCATATTACCAATTGGTGGTGTGAAAAATGTTTATTTCACAGAGTTTGTAATACAAACATCTTAGAAGAGCATGTTAAAAGGTAAGGTTATTATGACAGATAATGAAAATTTTGATATAGATTTAAGATTTTTAGCAGATGTAAATCTTAATATTACAGTAGAAATTGGAAAAATAACTAAATTGTTTAAATATATTTATAATTTAAAAGAAGGAGATATAATTGATTTAAAAAAACCAACAGAAAGTTTAGTAGATATTTATCTAAATAAAGAACCTTTTGCACAAGGTGAAATTGTAGTAATAAATGAAAAATATGGAGTAAGGATTATATCTTTGGCAGGATGATAGATTTTTTTTATATTATAAAGCTTTTAATCTCTCTTGGAATAGTTGTAGCATTAATATATGGTTTATATTTTTTCTTAAATAGATATGGTAGAAATTTTTTGCAACAAAGTTCTGATAATATCAAAATAGAAGAAATAAAATTTATAACAAAAAATAAAGGCTTTATTTTGGTAAAATTTGAAAAATCAAAATTTTTTATTGCTTTTGATGAATCCGGATTTAAAATATTAAAAGAGATTAACGAAAATGAAGATTAAGATAATTTTTATCTTATTATTTTTACCATTTTTTGCTTATGCTGATGCTCTTTCAGATACTTTATCGGCTTTTAATAGATTAGATACAGCTTTAAAAATATTGCTCCTTATAACAGTTTTAAGCATTGCTCCTTCTATATTGCTAACTTTAACATCTTTTACAAGAATAGTAATTGTCTTATCTTTGCTCAGACAGGCTATAGGAACACCTACAGCACCACCAAATCAGGTCATTATAGCCCTTTCTTTGTTTTTAACATTCTTTATAATGAAACCGGTTTTTGAAAAAATAAATGATACAAGTATTCAACCTTATCTGAGAAAAGAGATAACAGATGTTCAGGCAATAGAAAGAGCAAAAGAGCCGATAAAAGAATTTATGATTAGAAATACCAGAAAAGAAGATTTAAAATTATTTTTAGATATAGCAAAAGAAAAACCTGTTTCTGTAAATGATATATCAATGACAACTTTAATACCGGCATTTATGATAAGTGAAATAAAAACTGCATTTGAGATAGTATTTATCATCTATCTACCTTTTTTAGTAATAGATTTTATAATTGCAAGTATATTAATGTCTATGGGTATGATGATGATACCACCTATGATAATCTCTTTACCTTTCAAATTGATACTTTTTATATTAGCTGACGGATGGGAACTTCTTGCTAAAGCATTGATAGAAAGCTATAAATATCAATAAGAGGTAAAAATCAAATGAATATAGATACGGCTATTAATCTGATGAGCCAGATGTTTATGACAACTTTATTTGTAGGTGGGCCGGTAATATTGATAACATTCATAGTAGGGTTAATTATAAGTATTTTTCAAGCAGCTACCCAGATAAATGAGATGACACTTACATTTATTCCTAAGATTGTAGCTACCGTTATAGGATTGATTATTCTTGGTTCATGGATGTTTACAAAACTTGTTGATTATACCAAAGAAACTCTCACCATAATTCTTAGCTTAATTCAATGAAAAAAGAATATAAAATTTTTATTTTTGGTTTATTTTTGCTTTTTATACAATCTTCTTTTATTTTGAGAGATATAACCTTTATAATACCGGATTTTATAACTGTATATATTATTGCTTTATTTTTCTGGATTTACCAACAAGATTTGAAAAAAGCATTAATATTTTCATTTATTTTTTCCATTCTCCAAGATATGATGCTTCCGAACATAAATTTTTTTAACTTTTTCTCAAAAACTCTTATAATATTATTCATTCTTTCTATAAAGAATAAATTTTTGTTTAAGAATATATATTTAAAATCCTTAGTTGCTTTGGTTTGCTTTATTATAGAAATTGTAGCAAAGGATATATTTATATTTTTTAGAACATCACTATTTGAGTTTCCATTTACAGAGCATATTTTATATATTCTGCTTAATTTATTGGTTTTTTATGCTTTTTATATTTTTAACAAAGGTTTAGGAGAAATTGGAAAGGGTTAGATTAGTTATTGTTTTAGCATTTTTTATAATATTTAGTATTGTAATTATTGGCAGGCTTGCATATTTACAGATTTATAAAGGTGAGTATTTTAAAGAGTTGTCAGATAGAAATTATATAAAGATATTTGTAATAAACCCACCAAGAGGGAGAATTTTTGATAGAAATGGAGTTCTCCTTGCTTATGATGTACCTACATTTAATTTAGTTGCTTTTCCATATATTGTAAAACAAAATGAGGATATTAACCGGCTTAGTATAAGATTAAAAGAAATTTTAGGTATTGATTTAGATGAAAAAACAAAAGAGATTATAGAAAAAAATATTTATCAAAAAGTGGTTATAAAAAAGATGCTTACAGAAGAACAGATTCAAAAATTTTATAACTACTCTTATTTATTTAAAGGATTCTATATAGATGTAGTTCCAAGAAGAAAATATACAGAGTATGCAAATTATTTATCTCATATTATAGGTTATGTTGGTTATCCTACTAAAAAAGATTTAGAAGAGGATAAAAGATTATCACCGGATATGCTTGTAGGAAAAACCGGTGTTGAAAAGATATATGATAAATATCTTCGTGGTAAAGCCGGAATAAAAGCTGTTTTGGTTGATGCATTTGGAAGACAAAAAGAAGTGCTATGGGAAATAGAGCCGGAAAAAGGTAATGATATTTACCTAACGGTAGATATAAGAATGCAAAAAATAGCTTATGATGTTATTAAGATGCACAATAAAGAGTCGGCAGCAGTAGTAATATTAAATCCATCTAATTTTGATATATTAACAATTTTAAGTTATCCTACTTATGATTTACAAAAATTTAATGATGGATATACACAGGAAGAATGGAAAGCTTTACATGAAGATAAATATAAGCCTCTTTTTAATAAAGCTTTGAATGGACTTTATCCTCCCGGTTCTATTTTTAAGCCTTTGGTAGGTATAGCAGCGATAAATGAAAATGTTATAACCTCTGACACGAGAATATCAAGTGGTGCAGAGTTTTCTATAGGCAGTTATACATACAGGAACTGGGATCCAAGGGGTTGTGGATATATTAATTTGGCTCAGGCTCTTGAAATGTCTTGTGATACATTTTTTTATCAAGTTGGTTTAAAACTCGGTGTTGATAATATATATAAATATGCTAAATTATTCGGATTGGGTGAAAAATTAAATCCGGATATAGAACAAAAAGTTTCGGTTATACCAAATAGAGAATGGAAAAGAAAACGATTAAAACAAGGATGGTATCATGGAGATACTGTAAACCTAAGTATAGGACAGGGTTTTTTAAATATGACTCCATTTGATGCAGTAAAGATACCGGCAGTAATAGCAAATGGTGGATATGTTTATAAACCAAATCTTTTAAAAGGATATTTTGATACAAAACAACAAAAAATAATACATATACAGCCAGAGCTTATAAGAAAGATTAAAATTAAAAAAGATGCATTAGATGCTGTTAGATATGGAATGTATCTTGTTGTTTATGGTGGATATGGAACTGCCCAAGTTTGTAGAGAGGCAGGTGTAGTTAATGCCGGAAAAACCGGAACAGCACAGGTTTATAGATATCTTGAAAGACATAAAAAACATGCAAAATGGGAACTTAGAGACCATGCATGGTTTATAGATTTTGCTCCGTATGATAATCCTAAAATTGCTATGGTTGTATTTATAGAGCATGGAGAAAGTGGTGGTAAAGTAGCTGCACCGGTAGCAAAAGATATTTTAAAATTAATGAAAATACAAGGAATGTTTGAAGAATGATAGATATAAAAAGTAGTTTGAAAAATATTGATTATATAATACTTGGATTAGTTTTGATTTTAATGTTTTGGGGAGTTTTAAATATATATAGTGCATCTTTTCATGAATATAAAAATCTTTATTTAAAACAGCTTTTTTATGTCTTTCTTTCTATCTTTATTATGTTATCTATCTCATTTTTAGATTATAGAAAATTTATCCATTTCTCAATTGTTTTTTATGTTATTGGTTTGCTATTACTTATCGCAGTTAAATTATTTGGTGTTACTATACTTGGTGCTAAAAGATGGATTAATATTGGATTTATGGTTTTGCAACCTTCCGAATTTTTTAAATTTATAATGATTGCTCTTGTGTCGGAATACTTAGGAAATAAAGAATTACCCATAAAATTGAAAGATATATTTATAATATTGATACTTTTAGCCATACCTTTTATTTTAATAAAATCTCAACCGGATTTGGGAACTGCTTTATCTGTTGCTTTTCCAGTTTTGTTTATTTTATTTTTAGCCGGAATAAATAGATGGATTATTATCGTTGGAATATTATCTATTATCATTCTTTCACCATTTGTCTGGTTTCATCTTGCCGATTATCAAAAAGATAGAATTAAAGCTTTCTTAAATCCTGAAAGTGACCCACTTGGCAGTGCTTATCATATTATCCAATCCAAAATAGCTGTTGGCTCAGGACAATTATTCGGTAAAGGATTTTTAGAAGGAACCCAATCAAAATATTATTTTTTACCGGAGCAACATACAGATTTTATATTTGCAACCATAGGTGAAGAATGGGGATTTGTTATTTCTTCTATTTTAGTTTTAATTTATCTTATCCTTGGGCTTAGAATTTTTTATTTTGGATATTTGGTTAAAGATAAAACTGCTAAATTTTTCTGTTATGGAACGGCTTCTCTTATATTAATGCAAAGTTTTATAAATATAGCTATGAATACCGGATTAGCTCCGGTTGTTGGAATACCTCTTCCTTTTGTAAGCTATGGTGGTAGCTCACTTTTAACTTTTTCAATTTTAATAGGAACGGTTTTAAGTATAATCAGGATTTATAAAAAGGAAAAACTACATTTTTAATTATCTATCAGATGTGGTGCCATCACTATTAAAATTAATTTGTCTATCGCCATCATCATCAGTGCATACAGCCCATGAAAAATCTACATATCCAATTTGGTTTTGACAGCTTCTATTATTTGATGAATAGAAATATACAGTTTGACCTGAAGAAATATTTACTGATCTATTATTATTTACTCTATTACAATTACCATTACCTATTTTATAATCTATTCTTGCACCCGTATTGTTGAAAATTCGATATTGATTATATTTTATTACACAAATTTTTATATTACAGGTTCCACTTCCTACAGCATTAGTTACTGTCAAGTTTAGATTAGTATTAGAAGTTAGATTAGCTGTATTACAGTTCCAAGAATTGGATACATTGTTAAACGATGTGCATGTACCTGTCTGTGGATTAAAACTCCCATTTGCAGGTCCATTTGATATATTGGCAGTAATATTAGCAAAATTACCACTATTTATAATATTTTGTGAAGCAGTTAGACTACAACTTGGTGGATTTAGATTGCCACCACCTCCACCACTACCGCCTCCACTACCTCCACCGCCTCCGGCAACCGATTCTGAAATTACTACTGAATAATTAGCATTTATTGTATAGCTACTACATGTGTCATCTATAAATGTTACACCAAAATCACATGTACCTGCTACATTAGGTGTACCACTTATTGTTATAATATCATTATTTGCCAAGCAGGATAATCCATTGCAAGAATTAGGATTACATGATGAGGTAAAGCTATTACTTAAACCGGAAGCTTTCACTTGAATATTTGCATTAAAATTTTGACCTTTTACAGCAGTCCATGTATATCCATTCATCGGTGATAATGTATAATTAGGATAAATTGTTAATGCAAAATTTTTTGAAACAGATGTATTTTTAGAATCAGTAACTGAAACTGCTACATTATAATTTCCCGGACAAGAAGGAGTTCCTGAAATTGTTAAATAATCACTTTGGTTGCCATTTGTAGGATTAGGAGATAAACCTGTTGCTAATCCGCTACTAATCCATTTATATTTTCCACCGGAATTAAATGGCTCTCCACCATCTGCAGTGATTATTGCATTATAGCTTTCTCCCTGCTTTCCGGTAGGAATATAATCCGTGATTATTCTAAGAGGTCCCTTCCCGCTTTCCCTTTGATAAACACAGCCTATTTTTACCTTTAGCTCATTTAAAGTTACCCAACTTGCTATATCATCATAATCTTCTAGTCTGTTTATATCTGTTGGATAATCATCTATATTCGGCGTTCCGGGAACATATATCTTTACTACACCACTATTATCTTTATTTGTTTGAATATTATGATTTTCTCCGCCGGATACAATAACAAAAGCAATATTTTGTATATCATCGTAGTTGTTGCAATTTATATCATTACATTTTCTAACTGTTAAATTGGTTATATTTTGGTCACATATTTTATTTTGTGTTAAATCAGGATTATCAGGATTAGATGGAACAATATAAAGAAAATCCTTACCGTAAGCATCTTTAATGTTTACTACTTTTTGAAAACAATCGCTACTTGTAGGACAGCTGGAATCTGTTTGAGAAAGTGGAAGTTTTTCCTTGTATGCTGTATATCCGATGATGGTTTCTACCGCAGATTTTATATTATCTTTAGTTTCTTCATTTTTAGCCCTTTTTGTTAACACACCAAAAAGAGAAATACCCATTACCAAAAGCATCCCTATAATAACAAGAACAATAGCCATCTCTATAAGGGTAAATGCTTTTGAAAATGGATATTCCCGTTTCATCGTTTTTCCTTTAAAAATAAAAAAGCCGGCTTAAGGCCGGCTCTTACATATTAGTTAGGTCTTTTATCAAAGAAGTATACTAAACTTACTAATTGTTGTTCATTATTATTAGCATCACAGCTCCAAGTATTATTACCTGTTAATGCTCCTGTATTATCAATTTCCCTTACATATCCCACATTTGCACCAATAGAGCCATCAATATTTGAATCTATCACTTTAGCAGCAAAACAAGGAATATTTTTTACCGCAATAACATTAAATGTTCCAACATTATCAATATATACACTTGCAGGATAAGTTATACCGTTAAATGCATTCGTTACATTTGTTCTTCTTTGAGGTGCATTTTGAGCTGCAGGTAATAACTGTGCAGCCTCAAGTGTAGCGACAGGAGCATCAAAATCACTGTTCTGATATGCAGTAGTAGGGGTTAATAATGCAGATGTTGGTGGGATATAATTTGCTCCGAAATTAGCTTGACTTGTAGCAAATGCTCCGGCATCTATTAATCCATCACCGTCTCCATCTCCTGCAAATCGTCCGTATCTGTCATAGAATGTATACTCCAGTGTAGCCCATCCTTTTACATCATTAAGCAACCTTTTTGCTTTGGCATTGTTGATGAGCTCCTGCCCTTTTAAAATAGCACCGAGAATGATACCGATGATAGCCAGTACAATTGCCAGTTCAATGAGTGTGAAACCCTTTTGTTGTTTCATTACACAACCTCCTTCAAAATTTATGGTTTATAATTAAATATGATATCATAAAGAAAAAAGTCAAGAGGTTTTTTATGAAAAAAATTTTAGCATTAACCGAAAAGATAGATGGAAGCTTTTTGGCAGTTTTTGTTAATAAAAAAGGAGATAAATTTAGATTTATAAAAAAAGATAATTTATCAGGAGAAGATATAAAGAAGATTCATCATAATATTTATGTGAGTTTTATAAATGATGATATTATAAATGATGTTGTATCTATCCCGAAAGTAAAAAATAAAAAAGTAATACCTGTATTAATCAAAAATAAATTAAAAGAGCAATTAAATCCTACTATTAAATATACCATTAAATTTTCTAAAATAGAAGATAAAGAAAAAGAGAGTATTTATTCCGTTTTTGCCTTAGATGAAAATTTTATTAGGAATAAATTAAAAGATTTACCAATTGGTAAAATAAATTTCGTTTCAATTTTTGCTTTTTCTTTATTACCTTTTTCTTATTTTATATACGGTGAAGAAGTTGTATTACATTTTTATATTTATGAAAATTATTTCATAGCTTTGCTGTCAAAAGGTAAAAATATCAAGTTTTTAAGAATTACCAAATTAGATAATCTGTCAGAAGTTGTAATTTATGAAAATATATCATTAACTTATCTCTATGTATCAAATAATATAGAAAAACCTAAAAACATTATATTTAGCAGTAGACATTTTAATGAAGGTATGATTTTTGAAAATTTTTTTAATACTTTTAAAACTCCATTTTGCATCATATATCCACCGAGATTTATTGAAAATATTTCTTATGAAGATTTTAATGATTTAACTTTAAATATAGGAACTCTCTATTTATCAAAAGATTATAATTTTCTACCGGAAAACATAAAGAAAGAAAGAAATTTTTTAAATCTATTAAGGAAACTATCTGTAGTTGGTATATCAATTTTATTACCACTTATATATATAGATTTCTTACAGATTCAAAAGATTTTAGATTTATATTTCAATATTCAGGAGAAAGAAAGAAGTATTAAATTAAAATTAAATATTGTAGAAGAAAAATCAAAAAATATTAATTTTGATTATATTTATAAATTAAGCCAGATTGAGGAAAAATATGAAAAACAGATAGAAAAAATAAATAAAGTTTTTCTTTTAGAAGAACTTATAAAAAAATACGGATATGATGAGATTAATATAGATATGGAAAAGTCAGAAATATCTTTAACAAAAAAACTTAAATTTAACAAATTAACAGAGTTTTATAATTTCAAACAAGAAATTGAGAACTTTAAACAAAACAATAAAAATCTGGATATTCAAATATCCGAAAACTTAGAAAATAAAGAGGTAAATTTAAATGTTAAAATTAAAAAGTAATATA
This sequence comes from Venenivibrio stagnispumantis, assembly GCF_900182795.1. NCBI lineage: Bacteria > Pseudomonadati > Aquificota > Aquificia > Aquificales > Hydrogenothermaceae > Venenivibrio > Venenivibrio stagnispumantis. Next base: position 133,937 of record NZ_FXTX01000001.1, on the reverse strand, counting down.
AATCTTATCCTTTATTATTTAATCTTCATATTTGTAGGATTTGGATTATTAACATACAATATAACAGAAAACATAAATTCTGAGCTTGAAAATAGGTATCAATATTTAGAAGATACAGAAAGAAAAATAAGGGAAATAGATAAGAAAAAAGAGATTTTTGAAACAAAAATATTATACAAAACTAAGGATATAGCAATGAGAGATTTATTAGAAAAAGTAGATTTCTTTCAAAACAAATACAATGCTAAAATCAATGGTAATATAAAAGATAAAGACAAAATATTATCGGCAACCTTAACAATACAGGATTATAAATTTAAAAGTAAAGAAGATATAAATCAATTTTTCAAAGCAATTAATCAAAAATATATCTTTATCAATAAACTTAATATTAAAAATTCCGAAAAAGAAAGTAGTCTGTCAACAGAGATTAAAATTGAAGAGGTTTATAAGTAGTGAAATTGAAATTAAACAAAAAAAGATATTACTCTTTAATCGAGAAAAATTATTTAGAGAATATATTGGATAGCTTAAATCTGGAAAAAAATGATTATATAAAATTAATATCCGGATTTATAATAGTGGGAATTTTTTATTTTTCTTCAAATAAAATATATGATTTAATTAAAGATAGATTGATACCTTCTTCTAACTTAGATATAACTAAATATGAAACCATAATAAATATAAAGCCCTTTAAAGAAATATCATTTAATTACGAAAGATTTATAAAAATGGTAGATATTAAACCTGCTGAGCAAAAAGAAATAAATTTACCGCCTTTAACTGATTTGAAAAAACCAAATACCGGTTTTGTAGAAAAAAAATTGGAAGCTATATATATAGCTGAAGATAGTAAATTTGTAATAATTAATGGAAAAATTATGAAGGAAGGAGATAAATATATGGATTTTAAAGTTATTAAAATAATGAAAGATAGAGTATTAATAGAACAAAACGGAGAAACCAAATGGTTAAATTTAATAGATTAATCCTTGTTATCTTATTAGTTTCGTATATAGCATATGGGAAAGAAGAAGATGTTCTTGAAAATAAAATAATGTTATTGAATATACTAACGGAGTTAAAAGAAACAAAAGAAAAAAATAAAAAATTGGAAGAGAAACTTGAAGAACAAAAAAAAGCAGAAAAGCCTGTTCTGCCCAAGAAAAAATTATATACATTATCATTAGAAGATGCTCCTTTAAAAACCATTTTATATGCACTTACAAAAGATACAAATATAAATGTTATATTAGCTCCCGATATAGACCCTAATATTAAGATTACTGCAAATTTTAAAAATGTAACCTTTGAAGATGCTCTTGAAACAATATTAAAAATAGCAAATCTAAGCTATGAACAAAAAAATAATTTAATTTACATAAAATCAACAATGACAAAAACATTCAAAATACCTTATGTAAAATCCATATCAAATTATAGCTCAGATTTAGGTGGTGATGTTTTAGGTGGAACAGGAGGATCCGGTGGAGGAACTGGCGGTGGAACAGGAAGTGGAACAGGAACAACCAATTTAAAAGGAAAATTTTCTATTAACTATAAAGCAGAGGAAGATGTAAATGATTTATACAAACAGATAGAAGATAATCTATCATCTATCCTATCTGAAAAAGGTAAATATACATTAAATAAATTTTCAGGTATATTGATAGTAGAAGACAGAAGAGATAGAATAGAACTTATTGAAAAATTTTTGGAAAGTTTGAAAAAAGAGATAGAAAAACAAGTTCAGATAGAAGCAAAAATAGTAGAAGTATCTTTATCTGATTCTTATGCTTTTGGTATAGATTGGTCAGTTTTAACTAAAAATTTTCTCGGTACAGGAGCACAGGTTGTAGTATCACAAACACTTTCCCTTCCAAATTCAAATGCTTCTATAAATGTTGTTTCTTCTGACTTTAATGCTCTTTTAACTGCCTTAGCTCAGGTAGGAAAAGTTGAAACATTATCAAACCCAAGAATAAGAGTTATAAATGGACAATCTGCTCTCATATCCTCCGGAACCATAATTCCTTTCTGGGAGAAGGAGCTGAATGCAGTAGGTGGTACAGCAACAACCCAACCGATTACTACAGTAACATATACAAGAACAAATATATTAAGCGGTATTATGCTCGGAGTTACACCATACATAGATGATGATGGAGAAATCACATTAAATGTTGTTCCTGTTGCTACTAATATACAGGGAACAAAACAATTAACAGAAAATGGTCAAGTGGTAGCAGAGGCTCCTATTATAGCTGTAAAAGAAACCGGAACTGTAATTAAAGTAAAGGATGGAGATATAGTTATTATAGGAGGATTAATATCCAAAGAAAACAATGATACGGAAAACAAAGTGCCTGTGTTAGGAGATGTCCCTGGATTTGGAAATTTATTTAAACAAAAATCTGTTTCAAAGACAAGAAAAGAGCTTATAATTTTCTTAAAACCTACAATTATAAATAAAAAATCAGAGTAATAATGATGGAAAAAAAGCCAATAGGTGAATTATTAAAAGAATTCGGTTATATAAACGACGAACAAATAGCCATAGCATTAAAGGTTAAAGAGGTAGTTCCGAATAAACTTTTTGGTGAAATACTAAAAGAGTTATCTTTTGTATCATCTGCAGAAGTATCACAGGCTTTAGCATTACAAACAAAAAAAGAATTTATTAATCTTTTGGATGTTACTCCTCCTAAAGAAGTTTTAAAGTTAGTTCCAAAAGATATTGCTTTACAATTTGAAATTTTGCCAATTGATATTAAAGATAATAAACTTGTTTTAGCTGTAGCAGACCCGTTTAATTTAATAGCTTTTGATTTAATAAAAAGAAGAACAAATCTTGAACTTCAAATTTATGTTGCAGATAGAGATATGCTTTTAAAGAATATACAGTTATATTATTTCTTATTGGAAAATCCTATAGAAGATGAATTTAAAAAATTATTAAATCAAATTAAAGCCGGACAAATAAATATAGCTTTACCTAACTTGGTAGATAATATAATAAATGCAGGGATAATAAACAAAGCTTCTGATATACATATAGTACCGGAAAATTTAGCCACACATGTATTTTACAGAATAGATGGTGTATTACAACATTATTTTACTTTACCTTCTAATATACATCAAGGTGTAATATCAAGAATAAAAATACTTGCAGGATTAGATATAGCAGAACAAAGGCTTCCTCAAGATGGTTCTTTTAGCCATAAATTTTTAGATGAATACATTGATTTAAGGGTATCTACTGTTCCTACCGAATTCGGTGAGAATGCAGTACTTAGAATATTATCTAAGAATCTCTCCCTATTTAATTTAAGAAATTTAGGTTTGGAAGAATGGCAAGTTAGGATAATAGAAAGAAATCTTGAAAAACCCCAAGGTATATTTTTGCTTACCGGACCAACAGGCTCAGGTAAAACAACAACATTATATTCTTCTTTAAGAAAAATTAATGCTTTAAAAAGAAATATTATCACCGTAGAAGACCCAATTGAATACAAATTCCCATTTATCAAGCAAACAGAAGTAAATGAAAAAGCCGGTTATACATTTTCAAAAGCATTAAGAGCTTTTTTAAGACAGGATCCGGATGTTATTCTTCTTGGGGAGATGAGAGATGAAGAAACTGCAGAAATGGCAATAAGGGCAGCTATTACAGGACATTTAGTTCTATCCACAATACATACAAACAGTGCCGTCATGACCATTCCAAGATTACTTGATATGAAAATTAAACCTTATATGATTGCTTCTGCATTAAATATAATTATATCTCAAAGATTGGCAAGAAAAGTATGTAATTTTTGTAAAGAAAGAAAAGAAATAACAAAAAATGATTTAATAACCTTAGGATTTAATGAAGATGAAGTAAGCCGTATTATAGGTAATGTGGAAAGAGTTATATACTATGAAGGTAAAGGATGCGAGCATTGTAGAAATACGGGTTATTCCGGAAGAATTGTTGTTGCCGAAATTCTTGAAATTGATAGAGATTTAGCAGAAATGATAGAAAAAGAAGATACAATTTATGATATACAAAATAAAGCAATACAAAAAGGAATGAAAACCATAAGAGAAGTAGGATTATTAAAAGTTCTGAAAGGGATAACTACACCTCAAGAAATTATAAGGGTTACAGGTTAAAAAATTTAATGAGGCAAATATGAAAATATATATAGTAGAGGCTGTAGATACAGAAGGAAATATTATAAAAAAGATGGTGAAAGTAAACGATGAAACTGAAATAGAGCTTATATTAAAAGCTCAAAATCTTGAGATAATAGATATTAAACCGGTTCCTGTTTTTATTGAATATTTGATAAATTTTAATCCTTTTAAAAAGAAAAAAATCAAAAAACAGGAAATAATTGAGTTTTTGGAAAATCTTCATCTTGTTGTAAAATCTGGTATGCCTGTGGGAAGCGGAATAATGGATTTGGCAGAAACAAATGAAAATCCGGCTTTTAAAGATATTCTATTAGATATACATAGCAGAGTATTGAGCGGAACAGCTTTATCCGAAGCTTTTAAAGTTTATGAAAATATCTTTGGAAATGTTATTATTACCCTTATAAGAATAGGTGAAGAAACAGGTAATCTTGAAAAGGTTTTAAAAGATGGTGCAGAATATTTAAAAAGAATTGAGGATATAAAAGCTAAAACAAAACAGGCTTTAATTTATCCTACTTTTACATTTGTTGCTATGTCTTCTGCGATGATTTTCTGGCTTGTTTATGTTTTACCTAAATTGACAGAAGCTTTTAAAAATTTTAATATAGAACTTCCGGTTACTACTTTATTTTTAATCTGGCTTTCTGAAAAAACTCAAAAATATATATTAGATATAATAGCTTTTTTATTTTTCAGTTTTATTTTCCTAAAAATCGGCAGAAAGAGAAATGAGAAAATAAAATATATAACCGATAAAATTTTATTAAAACTTCCGATTTTTGGAATTATAATAACATATTTTAATTTTGCATTTATAGCTGAATATTTAAGACTTATGATAAAATCAGGAGTAAATATCACCCAATCTTTAAATATTTTAGGCGAATCCCTAAATAATGCAATCTTTAAAAAAGCTATAAAAGATGCTTCTGAAGACATTTATAACGGAGAGAGCATATCAAATGCATTTCAAAAACAACAGATGTTTTCTCCCATGATTATAAGAATGATATACATCGGTGAAAATACAGGACAATTAGAAGAACAGCTAAATTATATTTCTGATTATTACTATGGGAAAGTAAATTATATATCACAAAATATAGCAAAAATGATAGAGCCTATTTTAATCAGTATGATGGGTATTTTTATGTTAATAATAATACTTGGTCTATTGGGACCTATTTATAATCTTATATCTGTTGTAGGAAAAGGTTAAAAATTCTATAAGCTGCTTCTTCTTTTGAGTTTTCTTTTATCTCTATTTTTTTTCCATCTTTTGATATTAATATACCTTCATAAAAATCTCGTGAAAAGTTGGATAAATCATTTGCCACTATAAAATCAAGATTTTTTCTTTTTAATTTATCTATCGAATTTTGTAATATATTTTCACTTTCTGCTGCAAAACCTATCAATATTTGATTTTCTTTTTTTAATTTGCCTGTTTCTTTTAATATATCCGGATTTGGCTCTAAATTTAATGTAGTGCTTTCTTTATCTTTTTTTAATTTTTGATTTGATTTAATAGCTGGTCTAAAATCGGCTACCGCTGCATTCATTATGATTATATCAAAATTATTTATATTTTCCATAACTTTATTATACATCTCCAATGCAGATATAACATTAATTAAATTCACTCCATAAGGTTTTTTTAGATTTGTAGGTGCAGAAATAAGTAAAACTTCATCTGCTCCGAGTATATATGCCATTCTTGCAAGAGAGTAGCCCATCTGTCCGGAAGAAGCATTAGAAATATATCTAATTGGGTCAAAAAATTCTCTTGTTGCTCCGGCAGTTATTAATACTTTTTTTCCTTTTAATGGTTTTGGCATTATGCTATATAATATTACCGTTTCAATATCTTCTATATCTGCAAGTTTTCCTATTCCTTCTTCTTTGCAGGCAAGTAATCCTTCTGCCGGTTCTACAAATAGATGTCCCCTTTCTTTTAAAACTATAATATTTTCTTCCGTTGCTTTATTTTGATACATTTTTGTATTCATAGCCGGTGCTATTACAAGATTTTTGTCATAAGCCAAAGCGGTAGATGTTAAAAAATTATCAGTTAATCCGTATCTTATTTTGGCTATTGTGTTTGCAGAAGCAGGGGCTATAACGAAACTATCAGCCCACTTTGCATAACTGATATGTTCTAATCCGGTTTTTCCATCTTTCCAATCGGATAAAACCTCTTCACCGGTTAAAGCTCTAAATGTTAATTCTCCGACAAATTCTTTTGCAGAAGGAGTCATTATTACTTTTATATTTGCACCTTTCTTTTGAAGATACCTGACCAACTCACAAGCTTTATAAGAAGCTATAGAGCCAGATACTCCTACTAATATATTTTTTCCGTTTAATAACACTTTATTTCCAAACTCCTTTTATTTCGGTATTACATTTAGGGCATTTTCCATCTACAAGATGATTTTTTACATACTGTCCAACATAACCGGTTCTATCTATCACTTTAAATTTACAATTTGGACAATAAGTTGATTCTCTATCTTCATCAATAATGTTTCCTACATAAACATAATTTAATCCTTCTTCTTTACCTATTTCATAAGCTTCTTTCAGTTTTTCTATAGGTGTTGGTGGTTTATCAAGCATTTTATACATCGGGAAGAATCTTGATATATGCCAAGGAATATTTTTATCTATTGATGCTATAAATTTAGCTATATCTCTTAACTCTTCTTTTGAATCATTCTCTTCCGGAATAATCAAAGTAGTTATTTCTATCCATATTCCTTTTTTATAAGCATACTCTATAGCTTCCAATACAGGTTTCAATCTTGCCCCACATATTTCCCTATAAAATCTATCTGTAAAGGCTTTTAAATCTATATTTGAAGCATCTAAATAAGGAGCAATAATATCCAATGCTTCTTTTGTTTCATATCCACTACTTACAAAAACAGTTTTTATACCATTTTCCTTTGCTAATTTAAATGTATCATAAGCATATTCAAAAAGTATCACCGGTTCATTATAAGTAAATGCAATAGAAGGAATATTTTTTGTTTTTGCTATATTTACAATAGTTTCAGGCATTAATTCTATTCCAAATACTTTATAATTATGCTCCTTTGGATATTGTGAAATTTCCCAGTTTTGGCAAAATTTACAACTGAGATTGCATCCAACTGTTCCAACTGAAAATATTTCTGTTCCCGGTAAAAAATGAAATAGAGGCTTTTTTTCAACAGGGTCTATATTATATGCAGCTGCCGTTCCATAAACTGTTAAATATAAATTCCCATCTTTATTTACTCTTACACCACATTTTCCATACTCATTAATATCTAATACACATCTTTGAGAACATGCTTTACAAAGTATTTTATTTTCTTTTCTTTTTTCTGATAACCAAGCTAATGCTTCCACTTTTATAATAACCTATTTATTTTTAATGTATGTATAAAAATTGTGCAAAAATAGAAAAAAATCAACAATTCATTGATAATAATATAAATAAACATTAAAAATGAAGCTTTTAAAGAACAACCTCTCTTTAATCCACTATCACTAACCACTAACTATCAAACTATCTTACTTCTTACCTTTTTTCAATGCTTCTTTGAGATTTTTACCGGCTTTAAAAGATAATCCATATCTTTCCGGAATAACTTTTTCTTCTTTTGTTTTAGGATTTCTTCCTATTTTAGATTTTCTTTTTTTAATAATAAATGCTCCGAAACCGGAAATCATAACTTTTTTATTTTCTTCTGGCTCTGAAAGATACTCAGAAATTATATCAAAAGTGGCATTTACTAACTGGGAAATCTGTCTTTTTGATAAATCTACTTTTCCACTTTTATGGATAGCTTCAACTATATCAGCTCTTGTCATCTAAATTCTCCTTTTTTTCATAATATTTTTTATCTCTTTCATCAACAACAACATTATTCTTACTCCAATAAACCATAAGCCCTACAATCAATAAAGCAGCAATCCCAAAAATCACTATTGCTAATATTAATTCGGTGTTTTCATTCATCTTTATTCTCCAAATAGATGTTTTTATATTTTATATAATTTTGATAAGATTTTTCAAGATGCTTTATCTCTTCTTCTGTTAAATTTCTTACAAATTTTGCCGGAACTCCTGCCCATAAAGAATGGGGCTCTATCTTTTTATTTGGTGGGACTAATGCACCGGCTGCGACAATAGATTCTTTTCCAACAATTACTCCATCCATCACGGTAGCAGACATACCTATTAAAACCCTATCCTCAATTACGCATCCATGTAGCATAACATTATGTCCCACTGTTACTTCATTTCCTATGATTGTAGGATGTGTATCATGGGTAACATGTATAATCGTTCCATCTTGAATATTTGTTCTATCTCCTATCCTAATATAATTAACATCTCCTCTTATAACCACATTATACCAAATACTTGCATCTTTACCTATTTCCACATCTCCTATGATTACTGCATTTTCTGCTATAAAAGCTGTCTGGTCTATTTTCGGGTATTTTCCTTTATAACCTTTTATTATTGGCATTTTTCTTCCTCTTTTTTAAAAAGTTATATCCTATGAAAAAATATAAACCGGTTGCAAATCCCATAATTGATGCAACTGCTATAATTTCTATTATCTTACTCACCTCTGTATGTAGCTTTTCCGGTGGCAGTTTCCCAAAGGGTGACAGATACAACTTTTATATCTTCTTCCAGATTAGCTTCTTTTAGCTTTTGGGTGAGATAATCATAAAAATATTTTGCAAGGGCTTCGGCAGTAGGACAAAAATCAACTACCGTAAGTTTATAACATCCAAATAATTTTTGAAATTCCGGAAAAATAGGGTCATTTCTATCTATTATAAATGAATGGTCAAAAACATCATCTATAAGAGATTTTAGAGCCGATTTTATATGGTAAAAATCTACAACCATTTCTTGCTCATTCAAACTATCTGAACCAACAGTAACTTCTAAAACATAACTATGTCCGTGAAGGTTTATACATTTATTTTCAGGTATTTTTTCACCTGATAATTTTGCTCCTTTACCTCTTGATAAATCTTGCTTCCAGACCCTATGTCCTGCTTCAAATCTAAATATTTTAGTTATTTCATATTTCATTTTTAACCTCTTATAATAGCTCTATTTTATTTGCTTCAAAAACGGGTCCTTCGTAGCAAACCCTTATGTATGTGTCATTTTCTTTATCTTTTATAACGCAACCTATGCATATTCCTATACCGCAAGCCATTCTACTTTCAAGGGATAGATAACAAGGAATATTTAACTCTTTTGCTATCTTAGATACTGCTTTCATCATAGGAGTTGGTCCGCATACTGCAAAGGCTACATTTTCCATCCCTTCTGCAATCTCTTTCAAATCCTGTGTAACAAATCCCTTTTTTCCAAAACTTCCATCATCTGTATAATATTTAACATCAAAACTATTTTTATTAATCCATTCCATCATAGAAAGCTCTTCTTTTGTTCTTGCTCCGTATAAAGATATAAAATTTTTGCCTTTTTTTCTTAATTCTTTCATTAATAATGATAATCCGGCAAATCCTATTCCACCACCGACTATTATATAGTTATCATAATTTTCCGGAAAAAAGTTATTTCCAAGTGGTGCTAATATTGATATTTCTTCATTTTCTTTTCTTGATGTTAAAAAGGAAGTACCTTTTCCGTGGATATCATAAAATAATAAAATACTTTTATTTTCTATATCTGCTATTGCAAAAGCCCTTCTAAGTAATGGGTCAAAATAGTTGTTCGGTGTTGGTTTAATCATTGCAAAAGAAGCCGGTTTTGTGTTTTTTATAACTTCTTCTGGAACTTCTACCCTTAATAACCAAGTTTTACCGGATATATATCTATTTTCTAAAATCCTGCCTTGAATTTCAAATTTTTTTGCCATTATCTTATTTCTCATTTTCAAGATATTTGATAATCTGGGCTACATGTCCTTTTGCTTTTACATTTCTCCATGCTTTTTTTATTGTTCCATCTTTGGATATTAAAAATGTAGAGCGAATAACTCCTTCTGTTTCTTTTCCATACATCTTTTTCTTTCCGTAAGCCCCAAACATCTTCATCACTTCTTTATCTTTGTCAGATAAAAGTATAAAATTTAAATTATATTTTTCCTTAAATTTTTTATGGCTTTCTATACTATCCGGACTAACTCCTACAACTAAAACCTTATCAGATAAAATATTAAAATTATCCCTAAAATCACAGGCTTCTGTGGTACATCCGGGGGTATCATCTTTTGGATAAAAATACAGTATTATATCCTTGCCATTTTTTAATAAATCTTCAAGACAAAATCTTTTTTCATCTCCTTTTTCATCTATACCATCAAGGCAAAAATTTGGAACTTTATCTCCTTCATTTAGCATGATTAACTACCTCAAAAATTAGTTTATAATAATTATATAACAAAATAGAGGTTAAGAAAGGATGAAAATAGTTAGTGGAATGAGACCTACCGGCAAGCTTCATCTTGGACATTATTTAGGTGTTATTAAAAATTGGCTAATTTTACAAGAAAATAATGAATGTATGTTTTTTATAGCAGATTGGCATGCATTAACCAATAAATATAAAGATACTTCTGATTTAAAAGAAAATATATTTCAGATGATGATAGATTGGTTATCCTGTGGAATTGACCCACAAAAAGCGACAGTTTTTATCCAATCTGCAATAAAAGAGCATTCTGAACTTGCATTATTACTTGGAATGATTACACCAAAAAGCTGGCTTGAACTAAATCCTTCTTACAAAGATTTAAAATTTAATTTATTTTTCCAATATATCAGGGATTTTTTATATGGAAAAAATATAAAAATACAGGAAGAACAACTAAGAGAAATTGTTTATAAAGCGTTTTATCATAAAAAAGATGTAGATTTTGGATTAATGGAAGAAGAGCTAAAAAAAATCTCAAATGAAAAAGTTGCAAAAGAGATTGTAAATAATTTAGCAGAAGGTGAAATAGGAAAAGAGATAGATACTTTTGGATTTTTTGGTTATCCAGTATTGATGGCAGCAGATATTCTAATTTATAAGGCAGAAGCTGTGCCGGTTGGAGAAGACCAACTTCCTCATATAGAGATAACAAGAGAGATAGCAAGAAGATTTAATAGATTTTATAAAGAAGTATTTCCCGAGCCGAAAGCTTTACTTACACCACAATCAAAACTGCTCGGTATAGATGGAAGAAAAATGTCAAAATCTTACAATAATGCAATTTATCTTGCAGATACAGAAGAAGAACTTAATAAAAAAGTTTTATCAATGAAAACAGACCCAAGCAGAATAAGAAAAACCGATAAAGGAAATCCGGATATATGTAATGTATTTTCTTATCATAAATTATTTACCGATGAAGATATAGTAAAAGAGATAGATACATCTTGTAGAAATGCCCAAATAGGATGTATAGATTGCAAAAAAATCCTTGCAAAAAATTTAAATAAATTCTTAGAACCAATCAGAGAAAAAAGGGCTTTTTATGAAAAAAATAAAGAAGATTTGATAGATATATTTAAAGAAGGAAATAATAAAGCAAAAAAAGAAGCTTCTGAAAATATGCATCAAATCAGGAATGCTATGAATCTATGGATAGATTAAGTAGAAACAAAAGATATTTACATATTTTAAAGCTTTATTTGTATAACATTTTAGAAAATGAAAATAGCCCTTATAAACATATATATGATGTATTTGCTATAATTATAGTTATAACTTCTTCTTTATCTGTTATTACAAAAACGTTTTTTTCCCATATAGAAAGATTGCCACCGGATTTGGATAGATATTTGGATATTTATGAAGATTTTGCTTTATTTTTCTTTTTAATAGAGTATATTTTAAGATGGTGGGTTATTTCTGATTTTCTTACAGATTTTCAGGAAGAACTAAAAAATCATAAAAGGCATAATATAAGCGTATATTTATTAGCTTTTAAGAAAGCAATAATGCCGAAAATATTATGGATGATAAAACCTTCATCTATTATAGATTTATTAGCAATTTTACCGATACTAAGACCACTTCGTGCTTTTAGATTATTACTTGCCATAAGAATATTAAAGCTATTCAGATATTCTTCTGTATTTAAAAGTTTATTTCTTGCAATAAAAGAAGGTGGATTTTTAATATTTTTTATATTTAGCTTAATATTTTTGTTAATATTTGTATCTGCTATCTTTGCATATATTTTTGAGTATGATGCAGGAAATAAAGATTTTTCATCTTTTGCAGATGCAATATACTGGGCTATAATAACTTCAATGACCGTAGGATACGGAGATATTGTTCCTCAAACAGTCGAAGGAAGATTTATAGCTTCTTTTTTATCTATATCTGTTGTTATATTTGTATCTGGATTAACTGCTACATTTTCTGCTACATTTGTCCAAAGATTATTAATGCTTAAAGAAGGAGTAGTAAAGATGAGAGATTTAAAAAATCATATAGTGATATGTGGTTATAACGAAACATCAGAGGAGATATTAGAGCTTATACAACAATCTAAAATAGATAGGGAAAAAACGGTAGTATTGATAACAAATTATGATAAATCCCAGCTTGATATTGATTTATCAGGTTTTATCCTTTATAAAAAAGGAGATTTTGTAAATGAAAATATATTAATGGATGTTGCCATAGATAAAGCTTCCGATGTGGTTATTATCGCTGAAAAAGTGGAAAATCTATCAGATAGAAGTATAGATGCAAGAACTGCCCTTACTGCAATGTTGGTAAAAGATATAAATCCTACTGCAAGATTATATGTAGAAGTTTTACTTGATGAGAATGCAGAAATCTTTAAAAATAGATTGACAACAAAAGATATTCTTATTCATGGTCAGATAATAGGAAAAATGATGTTTGCAACATTATTAAATCCTGGGGCCACAACTTTAATAAAAACATTGATAGACCAAGAACTTGGAATAAAGAAAATAAAATTATCAGAAATAGGCAGTTTTGAAAAATTCAAAGAGCTTTTGGATTATGTAAGAACAAAAAATTATCTACCTATAGCAGTAGAAAGAAAAAAGAAAATAATATTAAATCCGCAAGATGATTTTATCCTTGAAAAAAATGATTATATATTTTTAATTCAAGGAGTTGAAACTGAGTGAAAAATATAATTATAACAAGGGCAAAAGAGCAGTTTGAAGAGATAAAGGATTTATTTTTAAAAAATGGTTTAAATCCTATTCCTTTTCCTACTATAAAGATAACACCTGCGGATTTTTCAATAAATGAAGATTTTGATATTTATATATTTACAAGTGCTAATGCAGTTAAATTTTTTCATAAAAAAATGCCTATCATAAAAAACAAAATGATAATAGCCGTTGGTTCTAAAACAGCAGAAAAGTTAAAAGAGCTTGGATATAAAGATATAATAATACCGGATTTATTTAGTGCAGAAGGTATTTTAGAATATATAAAAAATAACTATCTTGAAGATAAAAAAATTGCATTAATAAGAGCTTTAGAAGGCATAAATACCCTTACAGAAAATATAAAAAATATAAAATTAATACCGGTATATCAAACATCTTTAAATAAACCGGAAAATGCCAATCAAATAAAAGATATGATTTTAAATTCAAAAATAGATTATATTTTATTCACAAGCCCATCCACAATTGATGGATTTTTTTATACATTTGAAAATGAATCAATTGATTTATTAAAAAAAGTTAAAATAGCCGTAATCGGCAAAACCACAGAAAAAGCTTTAAACAAAAAAGGCTTAAAAGCAGATATAATACCGGAAAAATATACAATAGAAGAAGTTATAAAGAAAATGATTTAACGGAATATTAAGATTGGTGTAAGAATCTTAGTAAGATTTTATAAATTAAATTTATAATATTTTTATAAAGTATAAAATAATTTGATAATTTTAGTAAAATACTTTATATTATTTTACAATAAAAAACTAAAATTTTGGAGGATGTAAAATGTTAATCAAAAAAGAACATGCACTTGCCCTTTTAAATGTAAAATCTCAGGAAGAGAAAGGTCTTGCCTGCCAAATAGCAGTAAAAGCAGAAAGCGACCCCTATGTTGAGCTTGAACTTCAAAACTTACTTGAGCAAGGGAACAGTCCGGTTGAATTTGTATTAACATACTGGGGAAGAAATCTTGTTTATTTATTAGAAGAAATGATACAAAAAGGTTTAATCAGCCACCCTTCCCAATGGGATGAAAGATTTAGATGGATAGGTTCTGAAGTTATTGCAATGATAGAAGCATCTGTAAAAAGTGGAAATCTAACAGGCAATAAAGTGTTTAATGCATTAAAAGAAAGAGGATTTGCTCAAGAAGTTCACGAAGAGAAAAAAGGCTGGTTTAAAGAGCTAAATGAATATGGAAAATCTATTTATGAAATTTATAAAAATGCAAAACCAAGACTTGAAATTTCTAAAGAATTAGCTGAATATATCTCATCAATGGCTCCTGGTCCTGCAGAAACTAAATTTTTACCGGTTCACGGTAGAAATGTAGAAATAATGGAATCTATGAGATTAATATCTTTTTCTGTTCCAAATTCTGATGTTTATAACTTATCCGGACTTGGAGTTGCCGTTCAAAAAACAGTTCAAACTATGGTACCTGCATTAGATACTGTAATAAATGAAGATTATATGTATGCACTTATAAAGCTTTTAGATAGAGGAATGGATAGTTTAACAGACCAAGAAAAAGAAGTATTGGAAGAACTTGCTTTTATAGATAATGAAGGCAATATTTTACCTGCCGGAGAGCATTTAGTTGAAGTTTATAAGCTATGGAAAGAAGGAGATTATAAACCTATAAAAACATTTAACCTTGAAACTTTAGATGAAGAATTACTCCTTGGAATAGAAAAAATATGGCAAAAAAATAAAGAAAATTCTGAAATAGTTCCAACAGATAAAGAAATAGTCCACTATTTAATGGAAAAACCTTTAAAAGATTATAAACATTTAAAAGAATGGTATGGCAGAATGATAAATCAATCTATGGGCTATCAAAAGAAAGAAGAGCTTAAGAAAAAATGGGCTGAGCTTTTCACAATTGAAGACCTATTTAAACATTTCTGGGAAAAAGGAAATGAATGGTATGAAAAACTTTTTGATACCGTAAAAGAATCTTTATATTCATTGGAAGCATTTAATCTTATAAAATCAGAA
Organism: Venenivibrio stagnispumantis; assembly: GCF_900182795.1. Lineage (NCBI taxonomy): Bacteria > Pseudomonadati > Aquificota > Aquificia > Aquificales > Hydrogenothermaceae > Venenivibrio > Venenivibrio stagnispumantis. The sequence goes on along the minus strand of NZ_FXTX01000001.1, from coordinate 118,550 downwards.
ATTGATGAAAAAACAGGAAAAACAGTTTATAAATTTACTCCTTACGGAGAGCAAGTTTTAAAAGATATTAAAGAAAAAGGAGTTAGAGAAATTACCTCTACTGCTGTTAAGGCTATTAGCATATCTGAAACAGAGTTTGGTGCTCCAAATTATGAGTGGTATCAGCAGGCAGTAAATAAACATCTTGTAGGTGAAGGATATCCTACAAAATCAGGACAGCTTTATAAAGACCTTGCTTATAACATTAAAAGAATTCCTCATGTTTCAAGATTTGAGCTTATGGTTCTTCACAAAATACCTGAATATGGAATGTTTTTAGATGAGCTTTTTAATGAGTTTGATGAAACATTAAAAGAAGAAGTTCAGTATGCAGTAAATAAATTAGAAGCAAGATATATACTTGATATATTGCCAAATGATGGAATTATTTTAACAGAAGCAGGGAAATTAATTAAAAAAGCTCTTTCTGGAGTTCCGGAAGGTATAGCAAATCCAATCAACCCTGCAATAGTTAAAATACTTGAAGCTATTAAACAGGTAGGAAATCTTTATGTAAAAGAGAAAAGAGTTAGAACTCTTCCTAAAAACTGGGAAGAAGCAATAAGACTTTCAGGTTTTGATAAAGAAACATTTGAGAAGGAAATTGCCGTTGCAAGACTTGCAGGATTCATTGGAAGAACTTCACTCCATGAATCTGCTCTTGAAATACTTGAAGCTTATGAACTTTTAAATAAATAAAAATAAGGGGGCTTTATGCCCCTACTTAATAAAAGTAAGTATTTATGGTTATCAGAAAATGGCAAAAATCAAAATTAAAGTTTAGTTGTTACTGAAAAAACAATAACAATTAAATTTTATATTCTGTACAATATGTTTTTTTGTTTTTGAAATGAATTTAAGAAAAAATTATAGTTTCAATTATATCAAGGATTTTTTCTAACTGATTTTTGGGAAGTTTCCCTTTGAAAACTACCTGACATTTTGAGGTAATAGGAACTGCATAACACATTCCGGTATTTTTATTAAAAACGTAATGGCTTACTACAATAGCGTATCTGTTTCCTTTTTGCTCATGCCTTAATGAAGGATCAAAGTTAAGGTAGATTATATCACCTTTTTCCGGAATATAATCTACCATATCTCTTTTCCTACTTGTCCCCAGTTGTATTCTTCATTTTCTTCATATTTTTCCTTAAATAATTTGTTTATGTCTAATTTAGATTTTCTTTTTTTCTTTACCGGAACAATTATCAGTTTTTCATCTTCAATCCTAATTTCAACTTCATCTCCTATATCTAAACCTAATTTTTTTAGATAATTCTTAGGTATTCTTATTCCTTGTGAATTTCCCCATTTATTAATTGTAATCATATACTAAACTCCTAAATTTGAAATTTGTATATATAAGTATATATATAAATTTTTTATTTTCAAACGCTAATTCGGAAATTTAGAAATGCTATACTATGCAATATTTACAATATCTAATTTATCTTTATATTTTTCAAGCATATATTGTTTTAGAAGTGGGAAGTTTGTTAATTCAGGGTCTTGTTTTATTAGATTTTCTGCTTCTTTTATGGCATCTTCCATTAAGATTAAATCAATAGGTCTTTCTAAATCAACTATTGAAAAATCTATATTTTTACCGGATTGGGCTGTGCCGGCTATATCACCTGCACCTCTTAATCTTAAATCTTCTTCTGCTATTTTAAATCCATCATTAGTTCTAACTAATATCTTTAATCTTTCTAAGGTTTTTAATCTTGATGGTTCAGTAGCATTTTTAAATTCATCAGGAACCATTAAAAAACAAAATCCCTCATACTGACCTCTCCCTACCCTACCTCTTAGCTGGTGAATTTGAGATAATCCAAATCTGTGAGCTTCTTCAATAACCATTACAGAAGCATTTGGAACATCTACTCCTACCTCTATTACTGTTGTGGATACAAGAATATGGGCTTCTTTTGCCAAGAAAGCTCTCATTATCCTATCTTTTTCTTCCTGTTTCATCTTTCCGTGAAGTAAAAAAGCTTCTTTATCAGGAAAAGCCTCTTTCCAATGTTTATATCCTTCCATTGCAGATTTTAAATCTGATTTTTCTGATTCTTCTATAAGTGGATATATTACAAATACCTGTCTTCCTTTTTCTATCTCTTCCCTTACTTTTTTATAAAGATAATTTCTTTCACTTTCAAATAATATTGCTGTTTTTACCGGTTTTCTTCCTTTTGGAAGTTCATCTATTATTGATTTATCAAGGTCTCCAAAATATGCAAGAGCCATTGTCCTTGGTATAGGGGTAGCAGTCATAACCATTGTATGTGGATATTTATGGCTTTTATCTGTTAGTCTTTTTCTTTGTTCTACACCAAATCTATGTTGTTCATCTATTATTACAAATGCAAGATTTTTAAATTCTACATCATCTTCTATTAATGCATGGGTTCCTATAACAATATCAACCTTTCCATCTTTTATATCTTGATATATCTCTTTTTTTTCTTTTTGAGATAAGCTTCCTGTAAGTAATTTTATATTTAAATTAAATTTCTGTAAAAAATTTACAAAATTTTTATAATGCTGATTTGCAAGAATTTCTGTAGGTGCCATTACAGCTACTTGATAACCATTTTTTGCTACCATCAATGCAGATAAAGCAGCAATAACGGTTTTTCCGCTTCCAACATCTCCCTGCACCAATCTATTCATAGGAAAATCTCTTGATAAATCATCAAGAATTTCTTTTAATACTCTCTTTTGGGCATTTGTTAGCTCAAATGGTAAAGATTTTATAGCCTCTTCCAATAAATCCAAATCTATCTTTATTTTATAAGAAGGCTCTTTTTGGATATGGTATTTTTTATATTTTTGTGCAAGTTGAAGTATAAATAATTCTTGAAAAATTAACCTTTTCTGATAATCTGTTTCAAAATCATTTAGTTTATCTATATTTTCATTTTCAGGTGGTTTATGTATATTTTTTATACTTTCTGAAATATCCGGAAAACCATATTTTTCTAATATATAAGATGGTAAAATATCAGGATAGTAATCAGCATATTTTTGTGAAATTTTTATTAAAGCTCTTCTTAGATGATTTAAAGTTTGGGAAGTTATTTTTATATTGCTATCTCCTCTTAAAGAATATACCCCAAATATTCCTTCAAAATCTTCATTTAAAAGCTCCGGTTGAAGTATAGATTTTTCTTTGCCATAAACCTTAACTTTTCCGAAAATTTTTACTACTTTATCTTTTCTGAAAAAAGTAAATAAAAATGGTTTATCATGGAAAAAATATAAAGAAAATCTATTTCCTTTTTGTTCTACAACTACCTCAACCTTTATTTTTCCTTTGTTTATCTTTTTTGTTTCTATTACTTTACATTCAAATGTTCCGGTTTCTCCATCTTTTACTTTTTGAATATCTTTTAATCTTCTATCTTCATATCTTTTTGGAATATAGAAAAAAGCATCTTCTGCATTTTTTATTCCAACTTTTTTTAATGCTCTTTTTTCAATTGGTTTTAACTCTTTAAATTCTGTTATCTGTCTAAATCTTTCTATCGGCAGTTTTTTTATATCTTTTTTTTCTTGCTGTTTTAGAGTTTTTTTATTTAAGATTAAATCTATGTAATCATTTACCATTTTTAAAATGGCTCTTTTTTTTGCCGGAGATAAACCATCAATATATTGCAAATCTTCATATAAATCTTTTGGCAAAACTCCATAAATCAAATCATTTAATGTATTTGATAGACCTTTTACCCTTGAAAGTAAAATATCATCATAAGATAAAGTTTTTTCTATTATTTGCTTAGCTTTCTGAAGATTTTCCATGTTGGTTTATAAACTCTTTTAGCTCTTCTACAAATTGGACAGGGTCATGTCCGTAATTTATTGCAGCAATTTGCAATCTTTCGTGGGTTTTACATTGGCATATATTACAATACATATTTTTTGATTCAAAAAATTTTCTCGTAAAAGGATATTTTCTCAAAACAGCTCCAATTGTTGTATCTAAATCAATATTCATTTCAATCCTCCTTCTTTAATAAAACTACTGCCATACAGGATGCCCCTTTATTTTCTCCGATGGCATCAAGCTTTTCATTTGTTTTTGCTTTTAAAAATATCTGATTTTTAGATATATTTAATATCTTTGCCGTATTCTCTCTGATTTTTTCCCTATAAGGAAGTAGCTTAGGTTTTTCTATAACTATAACTGCATCTATATTTAATATATTATATTTCTCTTTTTTCATTAGTCTATATGCTTCTTGTAGAAATATTTTACTATCTGCATTTTTCCATCTTTCATCTTTATCCGGAAATAGTTCTCCTATATCACCTAAGCATAATGCTCCAAGAATTGCATCTGTTAAAGCATGAAAAAATATATCACCATCTGAATGGGCTAAAAAACCTTTTTCTGATGGTATCTCTATACCGCCTATTATTAACTTTCTTCCTTCTTCTAACCGGTGTATATCAAACCCAATGCCTATCCTAAGCACCTATAAAACCTGCTAATTTTGTTTATGTTATAATTTTATCAGGTACCCTTATAGATAGTAAAAGGTAATCAAATGTAATCAAAAGATTATAAAAAGTTATATCCTTCTACTATCTTGCAGAGTACCCGATTTTGCCTACTACCCGTTATTTGCAGTATTTCCACTACAAAATCACGGGATACTTGTAATAAATCTTTTAATTTTAATTTAACCGGTCTTGATAATTTATCAATTAATAGTTTAGTGTTATTTATTAGTGGCATAGCCACTTTTCTTAATATGTTATAACTTCCTACTGCATCTGCATTAAATACTTTGTTTGTTATAAAATCCTTAAATAATCCCCTTTTTATTCTTTTACCATTATAAAGAGTATTTAATTGTTCCTTTAACTCTTTTTCCTTTTCTTTTAACTGATTTAATTCTTCTTCTGATAAATCGGTATTCTTTAGTTCTCTTTTTACCTTTAAATATTCCTCTCCAATTTCTAAAACTTCATTTAAATTAGCAAATGGTGATGTTTTGCTTGTGAATTCTTCTGATATTTCTTCAACTTCTATTCCATACTCTTCAAGTTTGTATTTTAGCATATCTATTATTTTTCTAAATGGTATACTAACAAAATGTTGATTTGTTTTATTCCCTAAATCTATGCCATCTTTACTACTCATTGCTCCATTGCCTATTATTACCTTTTTATGTCCGGTTTCATATAGATAATCTGCTATTTTTCTTGTTATTTGATGGAAAATATTATTTAAATATCTTTCTCTGAATGCCGATAGTTGTTTTTGTTTATTTATTAGTGTTTTTATCTGTAATTTTAGATTATCTATATTTAAACCATCTTTTGATAGTTTATTTATTTGATTTTGCAGTAAATCTATTTCTGATTGTATTTTTGCTTTTTCTTTGTTAAACCATTGATTGAACGATTTTATTTCTTTACCACCGACTATTAGAGTTCTTAAACTTGGATTATTGCTAAATATTGTTAATAGATTATTTAATCCTAAATCTATTCCTGCTATATATTGTTTTTCTGTTTCAGGAATTTTTATTTTCTTTGTATAAACTACATCAATATATGCATCAGTTCCTATGGTTTTTATTCTTATTGATTTTATTTTTTCTCTATCTATATATTCAGGTAATTTAACTTTTATATATCTTGAATTCTCATCATCAAATGTTAATCTAACTAAGATATATCTACCATCTATAATTTCAAATGAATTAGAGTTAAGTTCAACAGTAAAAGATATAATATCCTTTAATTTCTTAGCTTTTGGTGGTCTTGGTTTTCCTCTGAATTTGTTAGGTTTTTTAGTATATTCATTCAAAGACTTAAAATAACTATTGTAATCACTTATATATTGCCTGATTACCGATTGAATTACATGGACATTTTTTACACTGTCTTTTTGTTGTTTTAGTTTAACTATAAACTCTTTTAATTCTTGAACTTTATCAATGTTTTGTAAAATATCATTATATTCCTGCAATTTTTCTTCTTTAGATTTTTTAATATTACCATTTTCATCTTTTGTATCTCTCGGTCTATACGGTTTATCGGATAGCAGATTAAATAAATAGCTTTCGTTTAAAACAATGTATCCATAGTTTTTATAATAAATTTGGTTAAATATGATAAGTAGATTTCTAAATTGCATCAACTTATATTGTAAATCTGATATTCTCTCTTTTTTCTGTTTTCCACTTATCCTAATGCTTAATGCTCTTTTATAGGATTTCATTTATAATATTATACAATCTTTTGTTATAATTTGATATAAATTTTATAAAAATAAGGACTATAACTATGAGGCTATTCTTCTATAAAGTTATAGATTATATATACAGCAAACAGATGGAGTTGTTCCAAAGTATGTTTTTTAAACTTTACAGGGAGTATAACTCTGATATTGATAAATTTTATAATGCATGGTTTGAAAATTATACATTAAATCTAATGCTTAAATTTTTCAGGAAAGAAGAGTTTTATGAAAGTTATGTTTTGTATAATTTAAGAAAGAAAAGCATAATAAAAAGTTATATAAAAGCTTACTGGAGTTTCTGTAAAAATCCGGAAAAATATCCTTACTATATAAAAGAAGCTATGGATTATTTTGGATTAAAAAAATTAACAAAAAATGAATTAAAGAAAAAATACAGAGAATTTGCAAAAAAATATCATCCGGATTTAAATAAAAATAAAAAAGAAGCAACCTTAAAAATGCTTGAAATAAACCATTATTATCAAATACTTAAATCTTATGTAGAGAGTGAAGATTTTTATGAAGATTATCAGCAGGAAAGTAAAGATTATGCTAAAATATCATCATGAAAATTTCGGAAAAGTTAAAGCAGGTTAATAGGTCTATCTCTTTTGAATTTTTCCCACCTAAAACAGAAGAAGCAGAAAAATCTTTATTTGAAACAATAAAAGAGCTTGAATATATAAAACCTACATTTGTATCTATAACTTACGGAGCCGGTGGTAGCACAAGAGACAGAACTATAAATATTGTTAAAAAAATCCATGAAGAAACCGGATTAACCGTAATGGCACATCTTACCTGTATAGGTCATACAAAAAAAGAGATTTTAGATATCCTTAATGATTATAAAAATATCGGAATACAAAATATATTAGCATTAAGGGGAGATATTCCTTTAAATTTTGAAAATTTTAAAATTCCGGAAGATAGTTGTAAATATGCAAATGAACTTGTTGCATTAATAAGGGAAAATTTCGGTGATTATTTTAGTATCGGAGTAGCGGCTTATCCGGAAGGGCATCCTGAAAGTCCAAATATAGAAAGGGATATTTATTATTTCAAAAAAAAGGTAGATGCCGGAGCGGATTTTGCAATTACCCAGATGTTTTTTGATAACAGATATTTTTATAAATATTTATCTCTACTTGAAAAAGAAAATATAAATATACCTGTTATTCCCGGAATAATGCCTATTACTAATTTTGGTCAGATAAGAAAGTTTGCATCGTTATGCGGGGCAACAATACCGGAAGAAATTGTTAAAAAATTTGAAAAATATATAGATAATCCGGAAGAAACAAAAAAAATAGGCATAGAAATAGCGACAAAACAATGCGAAGATTTATTAAAAAATAATGTAAAAGGATTACATTTTTACACATTAAATAAATCAGATGCAACTATAAAAATTTATGAAAATATAAAACATTTGTTATAATGTACACCAAAGTAGGTGGGAAAAAATTGAAAACCTATATAGATAGAATAAATGTATATGGTTTTAAATCTTATGGAGATAGAAGATTAACCATTCCAATCGGTGAAGGTTTTATCGGAATAGTTGGTCCAAATGGAGCCGGTAAAAGTAATATAGGAGATAGTATTGTTTTTGCCCTTGGAATAGCCTCTGCAAAAGCTATGAGAGCTATAAAACTTACAGATTTAATATTTTCTTCTAAAAATAAATCTGCCGAGTATGCAGAGGTAGAAATAATATTTAAAAATCTTGGAGCTTTTCCTCTAAATGATGAAGAAGTATCAATTTACAGAAAAATAGACCATAGCGGAAAATCTACATATAAAATAAATGGTAGAGTAGCAAAACAACAAGAAGTAGAAGAATTACTTGCATCTGCCGGCATACCTATACAAGGATATAATATAGTAACTCAGGGAGATATATTTAGATTTATAAAAATGACACCGGCAGAAAGAAGAGAACTTCTCAGCGAGATAGCCGGAATAACAGAATACGAAGAAAAAAAAGAAAAAGCATTAAAAGACCTACAAGAAACAGAAGAAAAAATAAATAATGTAAAAATCATTTTAAAAGAGATACAAACCAATTTAAAAAGATTAGAAGAAGAAAAAGAAAATGCCTTAATTGCAATTTCTATTGAAAATCAGATTAATCAGTTAAAGCAAAAAATTTTATCTGCAAAATTATTCAATCTATTAAAAGAAGAAGAAGAAAGTTATAATCAGTTTACCCAAATAGAAAATATGATTTCTAAACTATATACAGAAAAAGAAAACCTGATAGAAAAACAAAAAGAAATAATATCAATTATCAAAAATTTAGAAGATAAATTTAATGAAATACAACAATCTTTATTGCCAATAAAAGAAAAAGAAGGGGGTATAACAGCCCAGATTAGACTTGCCAATGAAAAGAAAAATGAATTGGAAAAAGAGATAGAGGCATTAAAACAAAAAGAAAGTAGTTTATTACTTGAAAAAGAAGAAAAAATAAAAGAGATATTGAGTATAGAACAGCAGATAAAAACCCTTGAAAAAGAGCTTCCGGATTTAGAAAAACAGCTTGAAATAGCAAATAAAAATTTAGAAGAAAAAAATAACCAATTAAAACAGATAGAAATAGGAGGAAGCAAAGCAAAATTAGACCTTGGAGAAGTAGAAAAAGAGGAAAAAAGATTAAAAGATGAGATTTTATCTATCCAAAACCAAAAATTACAATTAGAAAACAATTTAGAAAAAATAAATGACAAAATAAATCTTTATAAAGAAGAAATAGAAAATCTTGAAAAAGAAATTAAAAACTTAGAACAATCCCTTGAAAATATCAAATCATATACCCAAGAATCCCAAAAAAGATATAATTCATTATCAAATCAGATAAATATGCTAAAAATTAGAAAAGAAAGTCTTGAAAAAAGATTAAAAGAAAATAGAGAAAAGATAGAACAAAACTTTAAAAAACTAGCCCAAATTCTTGCAAATCTTGCCAATATGAGAGAAGATAGAGTTATCTTGGCAATATCAAATATAAAAGGTGTATACGGACAGGTAGCTGATTTAATAACCATAAAAGATAATCAAGTAGTTCAGGCAATAGAAAGTGCTGCCGGAAATAGATTAAGAAATATAGTTGTAGAAAATGAGGATGTGGCAAAAGAGTGCATAGAGATATTAAAAAGAGAAAAACTCGGAAAAGCAACATTTATTCCTTTAAACAAAATAAAAGTTCAGGATTTACCAAGACTTCCAAATATAAAAGGAGTAAAAGGATTTTTAATAGATTTTGTTAATTATGATAAATCCATAGAGAAAGCAATAAAATATGTATTTGCAGATACAATTCTTGTAGAAAATTTTGATGTAGCAAAAGCAGTAGGTATCGGAAATTATAGAATGGTTACCTTAGATGGTTCTTTATTTGAAAAATCCGGTGTAATATCCGGTGGAACAACAAACCAATCAATATCCATAGGAAGAACTGCCTTAGAGCAAGAAAGAGAAATCTTAGAAAAAGAAGATGATAAATTAAAACAAGAAGAAGAAAAAATATCAAAAGAACTAAATGATATAATCTTGCAAATAACAGAAAAAGAAAAAGAGTTATCAAAAATACAGGTTGAAGCCGTCAGCTTCTCCCAAAGAAAGGAAGATATACAAAACCAGATAATAGCAAAAAATAACAGATTAGAAGCTATAAATAAAGAAATATTTACATTAAAAAAACAATCCCTTGAAATAGAAGCACAGATAGAAAAAATAAATGAAAATCTAAATATTTTACAAAAAGAGCTATCGGTTGTAGAAAATAGAAAAAAAACAATACTTGAAAAAATGGAAACCGAAGGCCTACATACACTCAGAAAAGAATGGGAAGAAGCAACAAATCTTGTATATGCATTAAGAGAAAAAAAGAAAAATATAGAATCCCAAATAGAAAGATTAAAAGATAGATTAGAAAACAATCTAAAAGGAAGAATATTCCAAATAGAAACAGAAAAAGAAGAAATAGCGAACCTGATAAAAAATAAATTAAAAGAAGTAGAAAATTTACATAAACAGATAGAAGAGTTATCAAAAGATTTATCAAACTTATGGAAAGAGTTAAAAGATACAGAACAAGAAAGGGAAAATATATTAAATGAATTGTCTTCCCAGAAAGAAAAATTAAAAATTTTAAGATATGAAGAAGAAAATATAAATAATCAAATAACAAAAACCCTTGAAGATAAAGGAAAGTTAGAACAAAAATTATCTGATATAAAACAAAGAATTGTTGCATTGAAAGAAGAATTTCAGGGAGAGCCGGAAGAAGGAGATATTATAGCCTTAGAAAAAAGTTTAAAAACCCTTGAAGAAAAAAGAAAAAATCTCGGTGCTATAAATGAAAAGGCAATAGAAGATTATGAAGAAACATTAAAAAGATTTAATGAAATAAATGAAAAACTATCGGTCTTAATTGAAGAAAAAAACAGAGTGCTTGAATTAATAGAATATATAGAAAACAAAAAAGTGGAAGCATTTATGGAAGTTTTTAATGAAGTAAATAAAAATTTAGGTAAAATCTTTAAAAGATTATCTCCCGGTGGAAAGGCTTACTTAGAACTGGAAAATACAGAAGAGCCTTTAAATGGTGGTGTATTACTAAAATCTAAACCAAGGGGCAAAGAAGTTAAAAGAATTGAGATAATTTCCGGTGGTGAAAAAACATTAACAGCCCTTTCTTTCTTGCTTGCTATTCAGCAATATAAACCGGCACCTTTTTATTATTTTGATGAGATAGATGCTCATCTGGATGATGCCAATGCAAGAAAAATAGCAGAACTATTTAAAGAGTTTTCAAAAGAAGCCCAATTTATAGTTGTTACCCTCAGAGATACAATGGCAACTTATGCAGATAGATTAATTGGTGTTTCTGCAAAAGATGGCATTTCTAATGTTTATACCCTTGATATTAATCAGATTTTGGGTAATAATATTAATACAGAAGAGTTGGGGTCGTAGCTCAGCTGGGAGAGCGTTGCCTCGGCATGGCAAAGGTCACGGGTTCGAATCCCGTCGACTCCATTAAAATTAATCTTCATTCCTATCTAAAAATTACAATTTTATTACAAAAAAATTACAAATCATTAATTTTTAATTGTGATAAAATTTTTTTTTGCATAAAATTTTTTATAAAAAAGGAGCAAAGAAAAATGTTAGAGATTGAAAAAGTTTTAGCATTAGCTGATGATAGAGAGATATTTCCTATTATAGATAAAGTTTTATCCGGTGAAAGATTATCTTTTGAAGATGGGGTTAAATTATTCAAAAGTCATGATTTACTTACTATCGGATGGCTTGCTAATTATGTATCAGAAAAGAAAAATGGTAAATATGCTTATTTTGTAATAAATAGACAGATAAATCCAACAAATGTATGTGTATTAGATTGTAAATTTTGTGCATTTGCAGATATGGATAAAAACAGCCCAAAAGCCTATGAAATGAGTATTGAGCAGATTTTAGAAAAAGTAAGATATGCAGTTGAGAATGAAGCCTGTGAAGTTCATATTGTTGGGGGGCTTCATCCTGATTGGAAATTTGAAAAATATCTTGAAATCGTATCTGCTATAAAAAGAAATTTTCCTGATTTACATATAAAAGCATTTACTGCCGTGGAAATTGATTATTTTTCAAAAATATCCGGTTTAAGTTATGAAGAAGTATTAATAAAATTAAAAGAAGCAGGTTTAGATAGCTTGCCCGGTGGAGGAGCAGAAATATTTTCTCCAAGGGTAAGACAGATTATAGCTCCTAAGAAGATAGGTTATAAAAAATATCTACAGATACACAAATTAGCTCACAAGATGGGGTTGAAATCCACAACAACAATGCTTTATGGACATGTAGAAAATATAGAAGACAGAATAGACCATATGATAAAAATAAGAGAAGCCCAAGATGAAACAGGTGGTTTTACCTGTTTTATTCCTCTTGCATATCAGCCTGAAAATAATGAGCTTCCTGTTTTTGAAGATACATCCGGAATAGATGATTTAAAAACAATAGCCATTTCAAGATTAATGCTTGATAACATAGACCATATTAAAGCTTACTGGGTTATGATAGGAGAAAAAGTTGCTCAGGTGGCTCTAAATTTTGGTGCAGATGATATGGATGGAACAGTTATGGAAGAAAAAATAGCTCATTTTGCCGGTGCAAAATCTCCAACCCAGCAACAAAAGGAAAGATTAATCAGATTAATAAAAGAAGCCGGAAAAATTCCGGTTCAAAGAGATACATTATATAATCCTGTTAAGATTTATGAATAATACATTATTTTTTCTTCTCTTCTTCTTTTCCTCTAAATATAAGTTTTATAGGTGTATTTTCAAATCCAAGTATCTGTCTAATACTATTTTCAAGGAATTTTACATAATTTGGTTTAAAACCTTCCGGATTATTTACAAAAAGTAAGAAAGCCGGAGGTTTTCCTTCAAGCTGAGTAGCATAATAGATTTTTAAAGGTTTTCCTTGATAAGATGGAGGTTGTCTTATTGAAAGTATCTGTTTTATGGCTCTGTTAAGTTGTCCTGTGCCTACCCTTTTCCAGCTTTGATTATAAACATCTATTATAGTTTCAATTAATTTTTTAATTCCTTTTCTTTCTTTTGCAGAAGTTAGTATTATAGGAGCATAAGGGATGAAATATAACTTTTCTTTTACCTGATTTACTACTTTATTTATCTCATTTTCATTTTTAAGCATATCTATTTTATTTATTACGATAATAGCCGGTTTATATCTTCTTTGTATCAATCCTGCAATTTTTGTATCTTGCTCTGTAGCCCCTTCTGTTGCATCTATAACAAGAATAACGACATCTGCTTTTTCTATTGCTTCCAAGGTTCTACCAACAGAGTAAAACTCTAAACCATATTCTACTTTTGATTTTTTTCTCATACCGGCAGTATCAAGGAATAATATTTTATTATCTTTCCATTCAAATAATGTATCTACCGTATCTCTTGTTGTTCCGGGAATATCAGAAACTAATGCCCTTTCTTCTCCTACTATTGCATTTAAAAGAGAAGATTTACCGGCATTAGGCTTTCCAACAATTGCAACTTTTATAACTTCTTCCTTTTCCTCTTCTTCTTCCTTTTCTGATATCCTTGATATCTCTTTTTCATATTCAGGCATATTATTTATGATTTCATCAAGTATTTCGGCTATACCGAATTTTTGGATAGAAGAAACCGGATATATTTTCTCAAATCCAAGTTCATAAAATTCATATATATTTTTTTCATCATTAGGATTATCTATTTTATTTACTGCAACTATTACCGGTTTTTTGGTTCTTCTTAATATTTCTGCTATCTCTTTATCAAGAGCTGTAAGTCCTTCTTTCCCATCTACAACAAATATAAACATATCAGATAGTTCAAGCTCTTTTTCTATCTGTCTTCTTATATAAGGTGCAAATTTATCTTCTTCATCGGTTGTAAATCCACCTGTATCTACAATCTCAAATTTATAACCTCTCCAATCTGCCGTGCTTATAATTCTATCTCTTGTTACTCCCGGAATATCTTCAACAATAGCTTTTCTCTTTCTTATAATTTTATTAAAAAGAGAAGATTTTCCAACATTAGGTCTTCCAACAATTGCTACTCTAAACATTTTCTCTCCTAAGAATTTATTTTATTTATATTTTATGATAAAATTAATCGGATGGAAATAAAGCATATTTTTATACACGGATGGAGCTTTGATAAAAATATATGGAAAGATTATTTTAACATAAAAAATGCCTTATTTTTAGATTTACCATCCCATGGGGAAAATAGAGAGTATCAATCTTTACAGGATTTTAGCTTACAAATTGCAAATATAATAAACTCTCAAAAAGAAAAAGTAAATCTGATAGGATGGTCAATAGGGGCTACCGTATCTTTTTTAACTGCTTTACAGACAGAAAATATAGATAAATTAATCCTTATAGGTTTTTCTCCTAAATTTAATGATATAAATCTTGGCTCAAATCCAAAATTTATAAAAGCATTCTTAATAAATCTTCAAAAAGATTTTGAAAATACTATCTATAACTTTAGAAAAAATGCCACTTCTGATGAGTTTAGAGATATTAAACTTCCGGAAAAAGAAGGAAGTATTAAATTACTTAAAGATTTTATAAATATTGATTTAACAGAAAAATTTTTGAACAAAAAAGCTTTTATAATTCATGGAAAGGATGATATAATTGTTAATCCATATGCTACTTTATTTTGTAAAAATATTATTAAAGAGCCGGTAATTTATCTAACAAATTCTAATCATGCTCCATTTTTAGAAAATAAAGATTTGATAAAGGATTTAATCGTTGAATAAAATTATTAAATTATCTTTTTCAAGAGCAGCAGATATTTATGAGAAAGAGGCAGTAATTCAAAAACATTCTGCAAAAATTTTATCAGAGATAGCAAAAGATATTAAAGGAAAAGGTATAGACCTTGGTTGTGGAACCGGTTTTTTATATGAATATATAAAAAAAGATATTATTGGTATAGATATATCATTTAATATGGCAAATCATTATAAAAGAAAAAATAAAAAAGTAGTTGTTGCAGATATTGAAAATCTACCATTTAAAAATAATATCTTTGATTTTGCTTTATCCAATTTTAGCTTACACTGGACAGATTTAAAAAAATCAGTAGCAGAGATAAAAAGAGTTTTAAAAGAAAATGGCTATTTTATATTTAATATGCCCGTAAAAGGTTCATTAAAAATAGTAGAAACTATAATCGGAGAGGAAAATTTTGATTTCTTAGACAAAAATCAACTGCTTAAAATATTAAAAGAAAATGATTTTATTATTAAGCAATCTTTTGAAAAAGAGTTTTTTATATCTTTTAAAGATGGAATATCTTTATTAGAGCATCTGCATAAAACCGGCTCTGCCGTAGGAAAAAAAGGTAAAACCGTAGGAGAAAAGAAAAAAATTGTTGATAAATTTAAAAACTATACAAAGCCGGCTTTTTTAAATTACAAATTAATCTTTATTAGTGCTATTTATAAAAAAATTTAGTAGGATTATCTTTATTTAGTTCCGATATATGTTTTCTTCCGGCAAATCCTTCATGAATTTTATGCCACCATTCTATTCTTTCTTCACCTTCTTTCCAACAAAGGAAGATAGCTTCTCCATTATGTTCAGAAGGAAAATCTATCAAAAATGGGTCTAATCCTTTTACATACACTCCAAAACTTTCAATAATTTCAATAAGTTCTCTAATTTCTGCATCTAAGGTATTAATCTGTGTTTTTGTATACATTAGCTCTAATATATTATCTTTATCTTCCTCTTCTAATAATTCATGTCTTTCTATTTCATTATATAATAGTTCTCTTTTTTCTTTTATTTCTTCAACAAGAGCTTTAAGTTGTGGTAATATTTTATTTGCTTCATTTACACTATAATATTTTATAATCATCTTTTATTTACCTTTCTTACCAAAGCAGTAAGTAGCTTTGGACCGGGTATTTATAATCCGCCTTATTTATTTGTGGATATCTCCCGGCAGGCGGTATTTATCCACACTTACCTCCTGACAATAAATTATATAATATTTTCTAAATAATGCAAATAGTTTAAAATAAAGTTGCACTAAGATTTTATTTAATCTAAAATTTAATATATTTAAATAGGAGGTTGCAATTATGGATATTTTTTTACATGGTAGGGAGATGTTAAAAAATCCTGTTTTACTTATAGAGTATTCAGCATTACTTTTGACATGGTTATTTTTAGTTTTTATAGCCATTTATGGATTAATTAAGTATATGAAAAATAATAAAGAAGAGTAAAAAAATTTGAAGTTGTATTAATTTTGGATTGTATATTATAATAAATCACAATAAATTTTGGGCAATTAAGAAGGAGGCTATATAGTGGATTTAACAGTTATAGGGGGAATAATTGCAGCTTTAGTTCTTTTTGCAGTTGGGGATATATTAGAAGGAGGAAATCCCCTTGGGCTAATTCATATATCATCTATAATCATAGTTGTGCCTACAACATTATCAGCAGCAGCAGTTGCAACTAAACAAAAATATGTTGTAGCAGCTTATAAAGAGCTAAAAATTGTTTTTGGAAATCCTAATTTAAATCCAATGGAAACATTAAACAAAATAATATCTCTGGCAGAAAAAGCAAGAAAAGAAGGAATATTATCCATAGAAACAGAAATTGCAAATATTGATGACCCATTTTTTAGAAAAGGTCTTCAAATGCTTGTTGATGGTGTAGAACCGGAAGCTATAAGAGAAAGGTTAGAGTTAGAAATAGGAGAAATAGAAGAATATTATGAAGGAGCTGCTAAATATTGGATAACTGCCGGAGAAACAACTCCTGTTTTTGGACTTGTTGGTGCAGTTATGGGATTGATTTTAGCTTTAAAAAGACTTGAAAATCCGGTTGAAATGGCAGAAGGTATTGCAGGAGCTTTTACAGCAACAGTTACAGGTATAGTTTCTTCTTATCTTTTATTTGGACCATTCGGGCATAAAATGAAAGCAAAGGCTAAAGATATAATAAAAACAAGAGAGATGATACTGGAAGGAATTATTGGTATAGCTTTATCTAAAAATCCTAAAATGTTAAAAGAGCAACTTATGATTTATACAGGACAAGAAGCAGAAGAAGGTAAAGAATAAAATGGCAAGAAAGAAAAAACATGAAGAGCATGGTGCAGGAGAACGCTGGGCAGTTCCTTATGCAGATTTCTTGAGTTTATTACTTGCTTTGTTTATAGCTCTTTTTGCAATATCTACAATAGATAAAAAGAAACTTGCATCTTTTGTTGAGGCAATTTCTGCAGCTTTTTCATTTAAACCTATATCCACAACTGCTCCGCCTTCTATAATTGAAGGGATTGGAGTAAAAAAATCAAAATCTGAAGAAAAGAAAAAATTAAAAGAAAAAGCAGAAAAAATAATAAAACAGCTTGGACTTGAAGGAAAGGTATCTGTTGAGTATGTACCGGAAGGAGTAAAGATAAAAATATTGGATTATATACTTTTTGATAGTTGCAGTGCAGTGATAAAACCTGAATATAAAAATTTATTAGAGCAACTTGCAAAAGCATTTAAAGAATTTAGTTATCCTATAAGTGTAGAAGGACATACAGATAATATACCACCAAGTGATAGTTGTATTTATCCATCTAATTGGGAGCTATCTGCAGCACGGGCAGCAGCAGTAGCTAGATTTTTAATAGAAAGTGGAAAAATTGATCCAAAACTTTTTGTTGTTTCCGGATATGCAGATACAAGACCATTAGTACCTAATACTACTCCTCAAGGAAGGGCAATGAATAGAAGAATAGAAATAACAATAATAACCGGAACAGATAAGGAACCACAGTTAGAAGAATTAAAGCAAAAAGAGGTTAATAAAAATGAGGGTAATAAATCTGATTAAAAGGTATCAGGAATTTATGTTAAACCAGCTAAGATTAGAATTAGACCAGCTTAGAAGTAAATTTTTAGACCTTGAATTAAAAAAAGAAGTTTTAAATGAGGAATACAAAAAAATAAAAAATATAGAACCTAAAACTGTTTATGAAGCACAAAATCTGATAGCTTACGGACTGTATATATTAAAACAGATGGAAGAGTTGGAAAAACAGGTGGAAGAGTTAGAAAAACAGCTTGAAAAATTAGAAGAAAAAATGAAAAAAATAAAGGCTGAAAATAAAGCAGTATCTTTATATCAGGAATATCTTATGAAGGTCTTACAAAAATCAGAGATAGAGAAGGAGAATAGGCTTGCTAATGAGATTTTTAATAATAAGCTTATTAATATGTAATATAACTTTTGCCCAGATAGAAGAAAAAGAAACCAAAAAAGAACTAAAAAGGATAGAAGAAGCAAGAGAATCTTTAAGAAAGGAGATAGAAAAAAATCAGGCATTATTAGAACAAATTAAGAAAGAAAAAGAAGCTCTTGAAGCTTTAAAAACTCAGATAGAAAATGAAAAAAAAGCTATGCAACAAGAAAGATATAAAAATTTAGCAAAAATATTTGAAAAAATGGATCCAGAACTTGCCGGACAAAAATTATCTAAAATAGATGACCCAAAAATAGCAGCATATATCATATACAATATGAATGAAAAAAAAGCCGGTGCTGTACTACAAAATACAGACCCTCAAATGGTGAACAAAATAGTTAAAGCCTTAACAGAAATTAAGAATGAAAATAAACCTTAAAATAGATTCTCATTAACTTTATAATTTATAGCTTCCATAATATGTGTAGCTTCTATTTTTTCATTATTTGATAGGTCAGCTATGGTTCTTGCTACTTTTATAATTCTGTGATAACTTCTTGCTGTAAGATTAAATTTTTTTGTTGAAAGATTAAGTATATTTTCTGCTTCTTTTGAAAGGTTTGCATATTTTTCTATTAATGTTGGTGTCATTTCACTATTAAAATTTATCTTTTCTTTTTTAAATCTTTCTTTTTGGATTTCAACTGCTTTTATCACTCTTTCTCTTATTTGGGTAGAACTTTCACCAACAGGTTTTTTTGATAAATCTTCCGGATTAACAGGCAAAACGGTTATAGAGATATCTATTCTATCAAGTAATGGACCTGATAATTTTCCTAAGTATCTTTTTATCTCTATTGGAGTGCATTTGCATTCTTTATTTGGGTCAAATCTATAACCACAAGGACATGGATTTGCAGCTGCTATTAATTGAAATTTTGCCGGAAATGTTATTTTCATTGAAGCTCTTGAAATTGTTACTACTCTGTCTTCAAGGGGCTGTCTTAATGCTTCAAGGGCAGACCTTTTAAATTCCGGAAGTTCATCAAGAAATAATGTTCCATTATGGGCAAGGGATAATTCTCCCGGTTTTGGATAACTTCCACCACCTACAAGTGCTATATCAGAGGTTGTGGAATGGGGCGAACGGATAGTCCTTTCATTTACAATAAATCCTTCTAATATACCTGCAACACTATGGATTTTTGTTGTTTCTATTGCTTCTTCAAAGCTCATTGGTGGCAGTATAGAGTTAAAAGCTTTTGCAAGCATACTTTTACCTGAACCTGGGGAACCAATTAATAAAACATTATGAAATCCGGCAGCTGCTATTTCCAAAGCTCTTTTTGCAGTTTGTTGTCCTTTAATCTCTGAAAAATCAATATAACTTCTTTTACTTTCTTTAAAATCTTCTTCTGTAATGGTAGCAGGCTCTATTTTTAAATCCCCATTAAGAAAATCAATTATCTCCCTTAGATTGTTAAATCCGTAAACATTTAATCCTTTTACAAGGGCTGCTTCTTTTTCATTTGCTTTTGGAAGTATAAACTCTTCAAAACCTTCTTCTTTTAATTTAATAGCAATAGGAAGTATTCCTTTTACACCTCTTAAATCTCCATTTAAAGCAAGCTCACCTATAAAAGCTGTTTTTTCTAATCTTTCTTGTTTTATTATTCCACTATTTGCCAATATCCCAATTGCAATAGGTAAATCATATAATGTTCCTTGTTTTAAAATATCAGCCGGTGCTAAATTTACAACAACTTTTTTAAGGGGAAATTTTATTCCTATATTTTCTATTGCTGTTTTTACCCTTTCTTTACTTTCTTTTACTGCTGTATCCGGAAGTCCTACAATAATAAATTGGGGAAGTCCCTGAGATATACTTACCTCAACATAGGCTATATATCCATCTATACCTATATTCCCACCACTTTTTATGATAGATAACATTCATTTCTCCTACTTTTTTATCTAAAATTTTGTTATATTTATTATAACGAAAAAAAATTTTTAAGGGTTTAAAAGTGCTAAAAATTTTTATTTTGATTAGTTTAATATTTTATTTTGTGTCTTCTATTGGTTTTTGGATATATATATATGGGAAAAGAGATTTAGGGCAAAAGATAGGATATAGTTTTTTTGGGCTTGGATTTTTATCGCAGATTTTATATATAACCGTAAAATCTTTTATAACGAAGAGTTTTGCTATTGTTTCCTCAGAAGATTTAATATTTTTTCTTGCATTTTTAATTGCTATGTTATTTTATCTTTTTTCTTTAAAATATAGAAGACAACTTCAAGATTTTGGTTCTATAATTGCTCCTGTCATAGTATTTTTGACTGCTTTATCTTTACAAAGCTTAGAGACAAATGCAAATCAATACAATAATATATGGTTTTATCTGCATATTGGTTTTTCTATTCTTACGTATGCATTGATATTAATAGCAACAATATCTGCTGTTTTGTATATACTAACAGATAAAGATTTAAAGGGAAAAAAATTAAACTCTTTTTTTGTTGTTAGATTTTCTTCTTCTATAAAATTACTGCAAGATATAGAGTATAAATCAACATTATTTGCTTTTATTTCACTTAGTCTTGCTTTAATATCTTCATCTATATGGACAGCACTTTATATAGGTAAACATTGGATTTGGGAGCCAAAGCAGATATTGTTATCTTTACTTTGGTTATTTTATGCATTTATTTTACACACAAGAATTATAAAACATCTCAAAGGAAGAAAAGCTTCATACCTAACATTGATAGGAAGCTTAATGGCATTTATTATATTCTGGCTTGTTAGACATCCTACTTTTTAAGAAAATATGATACTTTAAATATAGGGTAAAAATTAAATCCTTCTTTTTTTATATTTTCTTCTCCGCCTTCTTCTCTATCCACTATTGCAATTATTCCAAGAATATTTGCTCCAAACTCTTTTACTACTTTTGCTGCTTTTAAAGATGAACCGGCTGTTGTAACAACATCTTCAACTATAAATACATTCTCTCCCGGTTTTAAATTTCCTTCTATCTGTTTTCCGGTGCCGTGTCCTTTTGGTTCTTTTCTTACAACAAAAGGTTTTATTGGCTTATTCTTTATAAAAGATATTATAGATGTTGCATAGGCTATTGGGTCTGCTCCAAGGGTAAGTCCCCCAATAGCATCCGGATTTTTATCTTTTATCATATCAAAAATAATATTACCTATAACAAAGCCACCTTCCGGGTCAAGGGTTATTGTTCTTAAATCAAGATAATAATTACTCATTTTTCCGGAAGATAATTTAAAAATCGGTTCATCTGCTACTTTTAAAGCTCTTTCTCTTATAAGTTCTTCCAATCTTTTTTTATAATCCATCTTACAACTCCATTTTTATTTTATTTCTAACTTTATATATTTCTTCCAAATCTATATCAGCAAAAAATAATCCTTCTTCCTCTTTTGCAGATACAAGCTCTTCTCCCCAAGGGGAATATATACCGGAATATCCGGCATACTCAATATCTCCTATTTTTCCTACAGTATTGGAAACTACTAAAAATGATTGGGTTTCTATTGCTCTTGCTTTTGAAAGGGTTGTTAAATGTTCTTTTCTTTCCTTTCCCCATTGGGCAGGGACTGCCAATATTTCTACCCCTTTTTTTCTAAGTAAATAAGCAATATTACAAAATCTAAGTTCAAAGCATATTAAAAATCCTATATTTCCGGTAGAGCTTTCTGCTATATCGTATAAAGGTTTTCCTTTTTTGAAAAATTTATCTTCACCGGTAGGTGTAAATAATTTAACTTTATCTCTTTTATAAATAATTTCTCCTTTATCAATTAAAAAAGCTGTGTTGTATATCCCTTTTTTTCTTTTTTCCGGCAATGTCCCGCCAATTGTTATATTTTTTCTTTTTGATATTTCAGAAAGTTTAATATATATATTTTCTGTTTTTTCGCAGTGGGTAGAAAGATTTAGATTATCAAATCCACTGCTAAACATTTCAGGAAGTAATAAAAATGAGTTTTGCTCTACTTTTTCAATATAAGAAAATATCTTTTCAAGATTTGCCTCTACATCACCAAGTTTTAGATTTATCTGTAATGTATATAATCTCAATTTCTACTCCTGATTGAAAATCTTGAATTTAAAAGCATTTTTGTATATTCCGAAATTGGGTTTTCAAATATCTGATAAACATCTCCCTGCTCTAATATCTCTCCTCTATACATAACAATAACCCTGTCAGCAACCTGAGCTACAACTCCCAAATCATGGGTTATTATCAATATACTCATTTTATAATCTTCTTTTAGTTTTAAGAATAAATCCAAAATTTTTGCAGAAGTAGTTACATCCAAAGCCGTAGTAGGCTCATCTGCCAACAATAATACAGGATTATTTACTATTGCTATGGCTATTACAACTCTTTGTTTTAAACCACCGGATAACTCGTGTGGATATTGATAAAACCTTTTTTCCGGCTGAGGTATTTCTACCTTTTTTAATGTCTGTATTGCTATATCTTTTGCTTCTTTATCTGAAACATTATTATGAGCTTTTATTGTTTCAACAATCTGCTCTCCTACTGTTAATAGGGGATTTAAAACAGCAGAAGGCTCTTGAAAAACCATTGATATTTTATTTCCTCTTATCTGTCTTTTTTCTTCCTTAGATAAATTTTTTATATTTTTATTTTGAAATAAAATATTGCCTTCCACTTTTGCATAAGAAGGCAATATATCTAAAATTGCCTGACAGGTTACACTTTTTCCTGAACCGGACTCTCCAACAATAGCTACTATCTCATTTGAAAAAAGGGAAAAAGATATCCCTTTTACTGCTTCTATCTTTTGCTCTCCTATATAAAAATCAACTTTAAGATTATCTACTTTTAAAATCTCTTTCATTAATTAAAAAATAATATCAATTAATTTCTTTAAATCATCTTTTGACATAGCACCGGAGATTGCAAGTCCATTAGGGAATATTATTGTAGGTGTTCCGTTTATTCCATTAGCCTGTCCATATTTTATATTTGCTTCAATTGTAGAATTTGCTTTATTACAAGTTTTTGCCAATTTAGATAAAGAAGCTTCATCATTTTTTAAAACTGCTTCAAAAGATTTATCTAATAGAGATTTATCATTGCTACATATAACATTTTCCGAAACAGCTTTTGCATATTTATGAAAAGGTAATGGATAGAATATCATTTTAAATGCTATATCATTTCTTTCTTTAAGTAATTCTGTTATAGATTGATGTAATTTAGCACAGAAAGGACATTGTGGGTCTGTAACAACATAAACAACTTTTTTAGCTTGTGGATTGCCAAAAATAATATTTGTTTGTGGTATATTTTTTGCATCTACTATTGATGCTCTTTCTAATATACCAGGAAATGCCTTTTTTAGCTCCTGTAGCTTTTTATCACCAAGAATTTTTACAAATTCTTTTTCTTTTTCCTGATTAGCTTCCTGAGATAACTGCATAAATCTTTCTCTTGTTATGCTTTTTTTATTTTTAATATCTATAATCTCTCCATTAACTAAATATTTTAATGAACAATCAATATAAACCGGAACTTTTTTACCATTAGTTTGAATAACTACTTCATAAAGACCATCTATTGGAGCATCAGATACTGATACAACTTTTGCATTGCCGAGTATAGGTGATAAAGCTTTTTCTACATCTGATTTGTTTATTTTGCTATTTCCTAAGCAAGAATTACCGGCAGCAAAAATAGATGTAGAAATAGATAAAACAGCTACTCCTAAAAATATCAATTTTTTCATAAAATTTCCTCCTTTGAAAATAACTTAATTGTTTAATATCATATCATAAGATTTAAATTTTAATTTGCACATTTTTTGTGCAAACATATATTTACATTTAGGGAAAAATGCATTATCTTTGTTTTTCATTAAATTTAATTAAATTTTGGAGGTATTGAAGAATTGATAGGATTTGGACCCCATTTAATGGTTGATGGTTATGAGGGGAGTTTTGAAACTCTCGCAAGTATTGAAAGTATAACAAAATTTTTGGATGAGCTACCTGCTCAAATCGGAATGACAAAGATAATGCCACCTTATGTATTTAAATATGATGGTGGTGAGAAACCGGAAGATTGGGGTATTTCAGGATTTGTTATCATAGCAGAGAGTCATATAAGCATACATACTTTTCCTGAAAAAGGATATTTCTCAATAGATATATTCTCTTGTAAAGATTTTAATATAAAAGAAGCCATAGATATAATTAAAGAATTTTTCCAAACAGATAAACTTGAGATACAAACAACTTCAAGAGGAACAGAATTTCCAAGAGATATTGGCTTGGCTACTACTATAACAAATAGCCAAAGAGAAAGATTAATCTAACTAAAAAGCCCCTAAAAGGGGCTTTATTTTATTTTTTTTGCATAAACTATAACTTCTGCCGGTTTTATATCTAAAATTTCAAAATCATCTGGTGCTATTACTTTTACCTTTAATTGATTTCTACCTTCTTTTATATTAGATGCATCTACATAAACTTGGATTTGGGATATATTTATATCTTTTATAAATGTTTTTTTCTCTCTTACTGTTATAGAAACTCTTTCCGGTTTTACCTTTTCTATTACAAAATTATCTTTTATATTTATAACATCTACATAGCTGTAAAATTGAAATTTTGCTTTTGTGGTAGAATTTATATTCAGCCATAGAAGAAAAGCCACAAATATAGATATTAATTTATACCAAAAATTAGAAAATATCATATCTTTAATCAGTATTAATCTTCTCTTTAATTTCATCTTTTTCCTTTTTTAATTTTTCTCTTAATATTGTAAATTTTGATGGTTTTTCTACTCCAAGTAATTTATTTAATTTTTTTCTAACTGTTAATATATCAAGATTTTTATATAATTTTCCATCTACTGCAATAGATATTTCTCCTCTTTCTTCAGATACTATTATTGCAACTGCATCTGTCTCTTCTGTTATTCCGGCTGCTGCTCTATGCCTTGTTCCTACATCTTCGGCTATTTCCGGATTAATGGTAAGTGGTAAAAAAGCTCTTGCATAAGCTATCCTTTTATTTCTTATTATAACTGCTCCATCATGTAAAGGTGTTTGTGGAGTAAATATGGTAATTATTAGCTCTAAGCTTGGTTGTGCATCTATTATAACCTGTCCTTCTATATAATGGGTTAAATCAACATTTCTTTCAAAAACTATTAATGCTCCTATTTTTCTTTCTGCCATAAAGCTACATGCTCTGATAATATCATCTATTATCTTTTTTTGAGGAATTGTTATACCTGCAAATATACCTTTTTCTCCAAGTTTTGCAAGACCTCTTCTAAGTTCCGGTTGAAATATTACTATTAATAAAAACATACCTATGGATAAAATATTATCAAATATCCATTCAAGAGTTGAAAGTTCTAAAACCTTGGCTATTATCCAGATTATTAAAAGTATTGATAATCCAGTAATAATTTGCCAAGCTCTTGTTCCTACGGCAAATTTTATCGCAAAATAAATTAAAATAGAAACTATAATAATATCTAAAATATCCGTTAGCTTTATTGATAATATTGTGTTTATATAATCATACAATTTTGTATCCTCTTATGATATCCAAGATTGTTAAAAACTCAACCGTTTCTTTAATATCATGGGTTCTTACAATATGTGCTCCATTTAATACTGCATAAGCAGTAGCTCCAAGAGTTGCATTTAATCTTTCTTTCGGTGATGGCATCTTTTCAAGATTTAATAAATTTTTAAGTATTATTCCAAGAAATGATTTTCTTGATATTCCTATCATTATTGGAAAGCCAAGGATTTTAAATTCATTTAATCTTTTTATTATTTCTACATTATGTTCAACTTTTTTTCCAAATCCTATACCAGGGTCAATAATAAATCTATCTTTTCTAACTCCTTTTTCCATAGCAAAAGATATCTGTTTATGCAAAAATTTTGATATATCCATAACTACATCATCATAATAAATATCTCCTTGTTGCATTGTTTGTGGATTTCCTCTTATATGATTCACGATTACCGGACAATCATATTTTGCTACTACCGATGGCATCTCTCTATCAAGGGTAAAACCGCTAATATCATTTATTATGTCTGCCCCTTCTTCTATTGCATACTGGGCAACTTTGGACTTGTAAGTATCTATGGAGATAAAGAATTTATCGCCAAGTTCTTTCCTTGCTGCTTTTATAACCGGTAAAACCCTTTCCAGCTCTTCTTCTACCGGTACAGGTGTTGCTCCCGGTCTTGTAGATTCCCCACCTATATCTATAATATCTGCTCCTTCTTCAAGCATCTTGGCTATTCTTTCTACTGCTTTTTCTACATTTTTATAATAAGGATTTGTATCTCCATTTGAGAAAGAATCCGGTGTTAGATTCAAAACCCCCATTATTACCGTTTTTGTTCCAAGATTTATAAATTTGCCTTTATAATTAATTTTAAAATGCTCCTTTTTCAGATTTACCCATTGTTCTGTAAGTTCCTGTGCTTCCTGATTTTTTCCTTCATTTTTCAATTTATATATTAACTCTTTAAACTGGTCTTCATTTTCTACCACTACCGGCTCAATAAATGGATTTTCAAAAATTATTTTGTAAGCTTTTTTTTGGATAGGTTGGATAAATGCTTTATTCATTTTTCTTCTCCAGATTTTATAATGGTTTTACTGAGCCGTTTTCTACACGATAAACAATATCGGCTCTATCTTCTATTTCTTGGTCGTGGGTTACCACTATAAGCTGTTTTATAAAATTTTTCTCTTTTATACTACCGAGTAAATCTACAAGTTCCTGTCTTCTTTCTGTGTCAAGATGTATTGTTGGCTCATCAAGTATTAAGAAATTTGCTTTACTACCAAGATACCTTGCTATTGCAAGTCTTAAAGCAAGGCTAAGGGCTACCCTCTGTCCTCCACTTAATGCTTCTACGCTTATCTTTCTTTCTTGTCTTTCTAAGGTTTCCGGATATAAGATTATATCAAAATCTTCATCAAATGTTATTTTTGAAAAATAATCTTTAAAGAAAAATAGATGAGAAACAACTTTTGGAAGCTCATATAAAGCCCTATTTCTTATATTTTTTTGTAATTCAAATAATGCATTTTCTACTTCTTCATATTTTTTCACAGAAATTTTTAAATTTTCCATTTTGTTATTTAAATCTTTTATCTCTTCTATCTGTTTTTCTAAAGCATTTATATATCCGGATAACTCTCCTATCTGAGCCATTAATCCGGAAAGTTTATTATTTAAATATGTTAAATTTTGTTCTATCTGAGAAAGCTGTAATTCTTTTGAGTTTATATCTTGCTGGATTAAATTTTCATCTCTTTTATTTGATAAATCAATTTTTTCAAGCTCTTCTTGTAGATTTTTAATCTCTTCTTTTATTTTTAAAGATAATTTTTCTTGTTCTTTTTTTTGCTCTATTAGATTTTTTACTTTTATAAATTCTCTTTCTTTTTCTTTTAGATTTTGTATTTCCTGCTTTAACTTATTTTCTTCTACTTTTCCTATTTGAGAATAGATTTTATCTATCTTCGCTCTTAAATCATTGAGCTGTTTTTGTAGAGTTTGAATATTTAGGTTTTCTCTTAAAATTGTTTTATATTTTGAATAATCATCTTTTTGATTTTGTAGGAATATCTCTATTTCTTTTATCTGATTTTCTATCTCTTCTTTTTTGCTTATCTCTCTTTTAGCTACTTCAAATTTAGCTTTTTTTTCGTTTAGTTCTTTATATATTGTTTTATAAATTTCATATTGATTTTTATACTCTTCCAATAACTTCCTTATCTCTTCTTCAAAATCTATCTGCTGAGTTATTTGTTTTAATTTATCAGATATTTCTTTATATTCTGCTGTTTTTTGTTGTAGTTGTAGATTTAAATCTTTTATAACTTCTTCTTTTGAGTGTTGGTCTAATGGTCTAAGGCAGGTAGGACAACTTCCTTTTAGATTATTTATATTTTCAAGCTGTTTTTTTAATATTTTTATCTGAGATTCTACTGCTCCTTTTTCTGCGGTTAGTTCTTCAAGTTGCTTTCTTAATTGATTTATTTTATCTTGATTATTTTTTATCATTTCATTTCTCACTTCCGGATTTTGTTCAAGCATTTTATAAATCTGTTTTTTTGATGAAAGTATTTTTGCTACATTTATAACTTTATCTCTTTGTTCTTTTAGTTGTTTTTCTTTCTGATTTATTTCTGATTGTAATTGTCTTAACTCTCCTTCTTTTTTATTTATCTGTGATAAATGTTGTTCTAACTCTTTTTTTTGTTTTTCTTTTTCTTCATACTCTTTGGCTATTTTTTCAAATTTCTTTATAAATTCTTCATTTTCTTTTGCTTTGTTATATTTTTCTTCTAAATTTTTTCTCTCTATTTCAAGTTTTTTAACTTCTTGATAAAGTGATAAAATTTCTTCCTTTTCTTTTAACTCTTTAACTGCTTGAGTAAGTTCAGGTAATTTCTTTTCTTCATTTTCTACATTTTTTATAAATTCTTCTATCTCTTTTAATCTTTTTTTATTATTTTCTATTTTTATATTTATTGTTTCTATTCGGTTTTTCAGCTGGATTATTTCTTCTTTTTCTTTTCTTAAATTATTTAAAATTTGTAGTATCTCTTTTTTATGGTTTTCTATTTTTCTTTTTTCTTCTTCTACTTTTGATTTTTCTGCTTCTTTTTCTTCTTTTTCTGATAATAATTTCTCCATATTTGCAATTAAATTATCTAAATCCTGAATTCTTACTTCTATATCTTTGATTAATCTTTCTTTTTCTCTTCTTTTTTCTGCATATTTTTCTGACAATAGCTGGAATACTTTTAAATCAAGTAGTTCTTCTAAAACTTCTTTTCTTTTTGATGGTGTTAATTTTATTAATCCTTCTATATCTCCTTGTTTTACAAGGACTGAGTTTATAAATGTTTTTAATGTTAAACCGGTTAATTTTGGTAATTCTTTATCTATATTTTTTTGAATATAAGGAATTTCCTGTTCTCCTCTTAGCTGATATACCAAAGAGGTTGTGTTTGCTCTTCCTCTTGTTGCTGTTATTTCTCTTTTTATAACAAAATCTTTATTATCTTTTGTAAAATAAAGCTTTACTACTGCTCTATTTCTTCCCCATTTTATTAAATCTATCAGATTTCCCTTGTCTGATTTTCCAAATAATGCAAAGCTAACTGCTTCAACAATAGAACTTTTTCCGGCTCCATTATTTCCTATAAAAGCAGTTATTCCATTATCTGCAAACTCTATTTCTGTGTTATCATGGATAAGAAAATTATTTAAAACAATGCCTTTTAATCTCAACTTTAAGCCTCTTTGTAGATTTTTTTGTTATAAAATTTTATCATAGTTGATTTCGTCATTAAATTGAAATAATATTAAGTTAAAAACATTTTTGAGGTAAAAAATGGATATAGTTTTAAAATATCTTCCTAAGTATACAATTGAGGATTATAAAAAATGGGAAGGTGATTGGGAACTTATAGAAGGCATTCCTTATGCTATGGCTCCTTCACCTTTTGGAAAACATCAAGAAATTATTTCTAATTTGATAATACAAATTTTTGAATCTATTAAAAATTGTCCTGAAAAATGTAAAATTTATCCAGAACTTGATTGGATAATATCAGAAAATACTGTCCTAAGACCGGATTTGATAGTTATCTGTAAGAAGATAGAGTTTTATTTAAAAGAAGCACCGGAGGTAGTTATTGAAGTAGTTTCAAAATCTACTGCCGAAAAAGATGAGTATATAAAATATGATATATACCAAAGGGAAAAAGTTCCTTACTATATTCTTGCTTATCCGGATATTGAAAAAGTAAGAGTTTTTAACCTTGTTAATAATAAATATGAAAAATATTTTGATTCTGATGAAGAAATCCTTAAAATAACATTAAAAAATGGTTGTGATATCAATATTGAGGTAAAGGCTTTATTTAGCTAACCAGATTTCAAATTTGATTTGTTTAAATCTGTAAAAAAATATATATTATATAAGCAAAATTTTTAAAAAATGGAGTGAAAAATAAATGGTATATGATATTGAGTTTGATGTTGTTGTAGTAGGTGGCGGACATGCCGGTATAGAAGCAGCATTGGCTGCTGCAAAGCTTGGAGCAAAAACTGCTTTGATAACTCTTGATAAAGAAAAGATAGGATTGATGCCCTGTAATCCGGCTATTGGTGGAATAGCAAAAGGAATAGTTGTAAGAGAGATAGATGCTCTTGGTGGAGAGATGGGAAAAGCAATAGACCAGACAGGTATTCAGTTTAAAGTTTTAAACACAAGAAAAGGTCCGGCAGTAAGGTCTCCAAGAGCCCAAGCAGATAAAGAAGAATATAGAAAATATATGGTAAATAAAACTCAAAATACAGAAAATTTAACCGTAATAGAAGATGAAGTTACAGATATATTTATAGATGAGATAAAAAAAGAAGTAAAAGGAGTCCAAACAGATAAAGGCTTAAAAATAGCAACAAAATCAGTAGTAATTACAACCGGCACATTTTTAAATGGTCTTATTCATATAGGAGATAAAAGATTTCCTGCCGGTAGAATGGAAGAAAAACCTGCAAACAAATTACCTGAATTTTATAAAAAAGCCGGATTTGAACTTGTTAGATTTAAAACAGGAACACCTGCAAGATTAGATAAAAGAACAATAGATTTCTCAATCCTTGAAAAAGCCCCCGGAGATTATCCACCACCTAAATTTTCATTCTGGACTCAGCCAAAAGGAAGTTATTGGTTTAAAGAAAAAGAGCAGATAGATTGTTATATAACTTACACAACACCTGAAACCCACAGAATAATAAAAGAAAATCTACATAGAACAGCTTTATATGGTGGAGCTATAACCGGCATAGGTCCAAGATATTGCCCTTCCATAGAAGATAAAATTGTAAAATTTGAAGGAAAAGAAAGACATACAATATGGTTAGAACCGGAAACAAAAGATGGAATAAGCATATATCCAAATGGAATGAGCACTTCTTTGCCGGAAGAGATACAATGGCAGATGTATAGGTCTATTCCCGGATTAGAAAATGTAGTATTACTAAAACCGGCTTATGCAATAGAGTATGATGTAGTCCCACCAACAGAGTTATATCCTACTCTTGAAACAAAAAGAATAAAAGGATTATATCATGCAGGTAATTTTAATGGAACAACCGGATATGAAGAAGCAGCAGGACAGGGAATAGTTGCCGGAATAAATGCAGCATTAAGAGCTTTTGGAAAAGAACCATTTTATATAAGAAGAGATGAAGCCTATATCGGAGTTATGATAGATGATTTAACAACAAAAGGAGTTATAGAGCCTTACAGATTATTTACTTCAAGGTCAGAATACAGATTACATTTAAGACAAGATAATGCAATACTCAGACTTTACAAAAAAGCATACAATATAGGAATGCTTTCAGAAGAAGAATATAAATTCGTAAAAGAGATAGAAGATGAAATATCAAGATGGATAGAAGATTATAAAAATAGATTTATAAAGGAAGAAAATAAAAAAATCTCAGTATTTTCAGTTTTACAAAAACCTGAGATAAATATGGAAAATATTACAGATTATGATGTTCCGGTTCCACAATCTGATTATATTAAAGAAGAAATTGAGATAAATATAAAATATGATGGCTATCTTGAAAGAGAGATAAAAATGAATGAAAAATTAAGATACTTAGAAAATATAAAAATACCACCGGATATAGATTATTCAAAAGTAGCAGGACTTACAAAAGAGGCAGTTCAGAAATTAACAAAGGCAAAGCCTATAACCCTCGGGCAAGCTTCCAGACTTGAAGGCATAACACCGGCTGCCATAACTGCTATTTTAGTCCATATTGAAAAAATGAAAGAAAATAAAAAAGCAGTGTAAAATTTGTAAAAGTTTTAAATACACTTGTTAGATGAATAGCAATTTATTAAATATGATATAATTTTTCCACAATTATACTGAAAAAATAAATGAATAAGGTGATTACCTATGACAAAAAAGAATGAAAACAGAGAAGCGGAAATTTTGGATACTCTTAAAAATGTTTTTGTAGAATTTTATAATTTCATTCATGAAGATGAACATGCATCATCTTTTTTTTCATCTTTTAATCAGATAGAATTTTTAATAGAAAGACAAAGTTTTTTTCTACTTAATGCGATAGAAGCCCTTGAAGAAAGTAAAAATGAAGAAGTCAAAAGAGAATTATATAAATTAGCAGAAAGACATTTTAAATTGGGAATATCTCCAAAAAGTATATTTGATTTCATAAATCTTTATATAAATTTACTTAATGAAAAAAAAATAAATGTTGATGAATCTGTAATAAATACAATGGAAAATATGTTAAAAGAAACTACTGCAAAAACTTATATAAAAGAATATATAAATGAAATAATAGATTTTCTTAATAAAGAAAAAGAATTAAAAAATACAAATAAATATGATGATTATTTTTATGAAAATGTTTTAAATTATTTAAAACAAATAAAAGAATTAGTAGATGAAACTAATAAAAACTTTGATAAACTTTCATTATTTACACACACAATTTGTAATGTTTTTAAGCTTGAAAACAGTATTGCTTTTAAAGTAATGTTTTATGGCAAAGAAGAGCAACTTTTGGAATTTAAATCTATCCACAAAAAAATTCACGAATATACAAGAGATATAATTTCTTATCTTGTAAACGGTAAGTATAAAGAGTCTGTAATTTTAACATCTGAAATGTTGTTTTACCTATATAAGCTTATTTATACTTATTCAGATATTTCTTTAAGATGGAGAGATAATAAAAAATCAATTTTATCTGAGTATATTTATTCCCAAAAAAATAATTTAAAAACATACTTACTTATTATAGAAACTAAAAAGGATATTTTGATAGGAAATGACATAAAAAAAGTTATATTTAACTATTTAGAAAATTATTTTATAGATTTCCAATTTATAATTTTTGATGAAATAGACGGAAATATTAATATATTAATCAATCAGGAAGATTATTATTTTAATCTAAAATTAGATAATTTATTGAAAGGATTTAAGAATATTGCTGATTATTTGAAAGAAAAATATATTTCTATCACTGAAAAACCTATTATAAGAATTGGAAGAATCGATTTATCTACTTTAAAAATGTATTCTTTAAATAAAGAAGAAATATCCGAAATTATTAACTTAATTAGAGATATTTTAGAAAAAGAAAAAAGTGATGATATTATATTAATAGTAGATTATAATACACAGATAAATAAGATAATAAGTGCAGTTTATGAAAATTTAGAGATTAAAAGAATTGCACTTAATCAACTGAAAAAAGAGGAAATAGATTTGTTTGTCCATAAAATTTTTGATTTAACCGGAAAAGAATTTGCACTTGAGATACTTGCAAGGATAAAAAATCCCTCTGATAAAAAATATATACCTGCCGGTAAGTTTTTAAGGGTATTTGAAGAAAAAGGACTTATGGGTGAGTTTGATAGGGTTATTCTAAAAAAATTAAGAGAAAACATAAAAGATATAAAAAAGATATCTAAAAATATCTTTGTAAATATTTATCCAACATCTCTTTCGTATGAGCCTGTAGTTAAAGAAATAGAACAAGTAGTAAATGTTTTTAAAGAAGAAAATCTTAATCTCTTCCTTGAAATAACTGAATATGCTATCGTATCAAACAAAGAAATTTTTAACCATTTAGAAAACAAAGATCTTTTCATTGCTTTTGATGATTTTGGCACAGGATATACAAATTATGAGATAGTAGGAGAACTTGGAGAGAAAAATAGGGCAAAAGTAATAAAAATAGATGGGTCAATAGTAAAAAGAATGGTAGAATCTAAAATCTATGAATCAATGGTTGAATCAATAACTTTATTTTCCAATAAAGTAGGTATGAGTACCGTATATGAATTTATAGAAAATGAAGAAATACTTAATAAGATTAAAGAGATTGCTAAATATCTAAAATTAAATCCGGAAAACTTGTTATTACAGGGGTTTTATCTTCATGTTCCTACTTATTATAAAGATGAGATAAAGGCATAAGATAGAAGGAATTAAAATGGAAAATTCAAGTAGTTTAGAATATATTTTTTGTATGTAATTTTGATTTTGGAGAATTGAAATGGCTACAGTAGAAGAAAGAGTTGAAAGGCTTGAAAATTTAATGGAAGAATTAATAAAATTGAATGAAAGATTGTCCAAAGAGATGAACAAAAGATGGGGTGAGTTAGCTAATAAACTTGGGACAATTGTTGAAGATATAATAGCTCCGGCTGTTTCTCCGGTTATAAAACAATACTTTAATTGTGAAATAGATGATTTACAGGTTAACAGAAAGAAAAAAGATAAAAAAACCGGATTAAAAGATGAGTTTGATGTTATAGCAGTTAGTGATGATTGTAAGACTGTATTTTTAGTGGAAGTTAAATCTACACCAAAAATTGATTATATAAATGAGTTTAAAGATAAAAAGATAGATAGATTTTTAACTTTATTTCCGGAATATAGGGAATATAAACTAATTCCTATCTTTGCAAGCTTAAGATTAGAAGAAGATATAATAAACTATCTAACAAAACAAAAAATATATGCAATGGCTTATAAAGAATGGGAATATATGGATATCCTTAATTTTGATAAAATAAATCAATTAAATTGATTCAAAGAAATCAGAAGGAGTTCAAAATAAACCGTATAAATATATTCTGCCATATCTAAATTTTTCAAAAATTTAAATTTACCAAATATATATATTTTCCCTCCCCACCTATAAGATGATGGAGAGGATTAATCTTTTTTATTTACATTTCACATTTATCTTCTTTGTCTGTGATAGGCACTTCTGGGCAAAGATGTAATTTTCTTTCTTCACCTACTATCATATAGTATAATACCGGAACAACAACAAGGGTTAATAATGTTGATGCAACTGTTCCAAATATTAATGCAATAGCAAGTCCATTGAAAATAGGGTCAAAGATTATAACAAATGCACCTACTACAATAGCTGCTGCAGTTAATAATATAGGTCTTGTTCTTACTATACCGGCTTCAAGTAATGCCTCTTCCAAAGAATATCCTTCTTTTAATTTTTGTTCTGCAAATTCAACAAGCAATATAGAGTTTCTTAATATAATACCGGCAAGAGCTATAAATCCTATCATAGATGTTGCTGTAAAGAAAGCACCCATTATAAAATGCCCCGGAATAATACCAACGAGAGTAAAAGGTATAGGGGACATTATAACAGCAGGCATTTTGAAAGATTTAAACCATCCTACAAGTAAGATATAAAGAACAACTATTGCCACACCAAAAGCTATTCCCATATCTCTAAATGTTTCATAAGTAACCTGCCATTCTCCATCCCATTTTACATAATATCTATCTGTAAGCTCAGGTTGGTGAGTTAATAGCTCTTCTACTCCTTTTCCATCAGGAGTTTTGATATTCTTTATTTTATCCCATAAATCTAAAATAGGATAAACCGGACTACCAACTTTATCATTTACATTAGCTATTACATAAACAACAGATTGGAGATTCTTTCTATATATATCTCTTTCTGTAGAGCTTTGTTCTACTGAAACAAGAGAACCAAGTGGAACACCGCCCTGTGGTGTTGGAAGTTTCATAGATAATATATCTTCAATGGAAGTTCTATATTTTTCATCTAATCTAACAACTATACTTACCGGATGTAAATCATCAGAGGTATGCATTAATCCTACTTTATGTCCTGCAAGGGCTATTCTTACGGTTTTTACTATCATATCTTCTGTAAAGCCATATCTTTTGGCTTTTTCCGAATCTACTTTAATAAGATACTCTTTTTGAGGGTTATTATCATATATTCCTACATCTATTATTCCCGGTGTATTTTCAAATATTTTCTTTATTTCATTTGCAACATATAACTGCCCTTTATGGTCTGGCCCATAAACTTCTGCAACAATAGGAGATAAAACCGGCGGTCCTGGTGGTGGCTCTACTACTGCTATATATTTAGCTCCATTGGATTTAGCTATTTTTGCTATATCATCTCTTATTCTTTCTGCTATTTCATGGCTTTGGGCTTTTCTATCGTGTTTGCTTATTAAATTTATCTGTATTTGAGCAAGGTTTGGAGCCTCTCTTAGATAATAATGTCTAACAAGCCCGTTAAAGTCAAAAGGTGCCGGTTGTCCTACGTATATTACATAATTTTTAACTTCATTTATATTTTTTACATAATCTGCTATCTGTTTTGCAACCCTGTATGTTTCTTGAAGTGGTGTTCCTTCTGGCATATCTAACACAACCTGCAACTCACTTTTATTATCATAAGGAAGCATTTTTACAAGCACTGCCCTTGAAACTAATAATAAGATAGATATAACAAGAAGCATACCGGCAAATCCGAGGAAAAGCCATCTTTTTGTTCTACTTTGGAATAAAGGCATATATATTTTGTTAAATAATTTAACTAATATATCAGCTTTTGCTTCATCTTCTTTTGCAAGGGCTTCCGGTGATTTATGCTCTTCATCATGTTTCATCCATCTTATTGCAAGATAAGGTGTCAATATGAAAGCAAGAAGCATAGAGAAAAACATTGCTACCGATGAATTAATCGGTATAGGTCTCATATATGGGCCCATTAAACCTGTTACAAAAGCCATAGGTAAAAGAGCTACAATAACAGCAAATGTAGCAAGTATTGTAGGATTACCTACTTCATCTGTTGCAACAACGGCAGCATCTTCCATTGATAATTTTTTCATAGAAAACCATCTATGAATATTTTCAAGAACAACAATAGAGTTATCAACTAAAATACCTATGGAGAATATAAGTGCAAATAAAGTAACCCTGTTTAAAGAATATCCATACATCTCGCTAAGGAATAATGCTATTGCAAGGGTTACCGGTATTGTAACTGCAACAATTAATGATTCTCTCCATCCAAGAGTTACTGCTATAAGTAAAACAATTGAGAATGTTGCTATGAGTAGGTGTTCTATTAGCTCATTTGCTTTTTCGGAAGCAGTTTCTCCATAATTTCTTGTAATGGTAATATCTACATTGGAAGGTATAATTCTACCTTTCATTTCATTTAATTTTTCTATTACATTTTCTGCAACTACTACTGCATTACTTCCAGTTTTTTTAGCTACTGCTATTGTAACTGCATTATCTATCTGATTTCTATCTTTGCCACTTTGAACTCCATATCCAAATTGGACATAATTTTCAATCTCTCCTTCTCCTTCTTCTACCCTTGCAACATCTTTTATAAAGATAGGTTTTCCTTGATATACCGTAATAACTACATTTTCCACATCTTCCTTAGATTTGAAAAATTGACCTGTTCTTACTTTATATCTATAATTATCTTTATCAAATTCTCCGGAAGGTAAAGAGAAATTAGCATTTTGAAGTGCCTGAACTACCTGAGGTAAAAATATGTTATAAGCATTTAATTTTGCAGGGTCAAAATATATATCTATCTCTTTTGGTTTTGAACCTATTATTGTTGTTTCTGATATATTTTGAAGCTGTTTTATCTCATCTTCTACAACTTCGGCTATTCTTCTTAAATCATAAGAAGATAACTCCTTTGAATGTAATGTTATTGCAAGGATAGGCACATCATCTATGGATTTTGGTTTGATAATAGGGTTCATTGCCCCTTCCGGCATTCTGTAATAGTTAGACATTACTTTGCTGTATAGTTTTACAAGGCTATCTTCCGGACTTGCTCCAACTTTAAATCTTACGGTAGTAATTCCAAAACCATCTCCGGCATAAGAATATACATACTCTACATCAGGAATTTCCCACATTAATTTTTCAAGGGGCTTTACTATAAGATTATTTACCTCATCTGATTTGGCTCCGGGAAATGGAACCATTATATCTATCATAGGGACAACTATTTGAGGCTCTTCATCTCTTGGGGTAGTAAATACTGCAAAAAATCCAAGTAATAAAGAAGCAACAACCAATAAAGGTGTTAATTTTGAATTTATAA
Organism: Venenivibrio stagnispumantis; assembly: GCF_900182795.1. Lineage (NCBI taxonomy): Bacteria > Pseudomonadati > Aquificota > Aquificia > Aquificales > Hydrogenothermaceae > Venenivibrio > Venenivibrio stagnispumantis. Next base: position 80,364 of record NZ_FXTX01000001.1, on the reverse strand, counting down.
AAGCCTTTGCTATTTTTCCTGCTAATCCAAGATTATTCATCCCTTAACCTCCAATCTTACAGCCATCACATGCTTTTTCTACATTATCTTTTACTATAACTTCCCCTGAGGTTAAGCCGGATAGGACTTCTACTTTATCTCCATAATCTTCACCGAGTTTAACATATCTTAAATTCATTGTTCCATCCTTAGATACTACATAAACAGCATTAAGCTGACCCCATTTAACAACTGCTGATTTTGGAATAAGTATTTTTTCTTTCTTTGCTATAGGCAATAACATTTTTCCATACATTCCGGAAGATAATCCTTCTTCATAAGGAATTTCTACTTTTATCATAAAACTTCTGTTCATAGGGTCTATATTTGGATTTTTTTGAATAACTTTTCCTTTTACAACTTTGTTAAGAGTATCTATTTTTATTTCTACTTCATCGCCTACTTTTATTTTATCCACAAGAGATTCATCTAAATTTGCAACAAATTGTAATGTTTTATCACCGATGATGAATATTGGCATTCCCGGTGCTACCATATCTCCTTCATCATTCATCTTTTTAAGTATATATCCATCAAAAGGTGCTGTAATTGTTGCATAAGATTTCATAACTTTAATCTGTCCTATTTTCGCATTAACCTGTTTCTCTTTTGCATCTATTTGAGAGATTTTTGCATTTATCTGGTCAACCATAGATTTTGCTGCTATCATTTTAGTTTCTATCTCTTCCAATTGTTGTTTTGATACTGCATTATCTTGATAAAGATTTTTAAATCTTTCATAAGTTCTTTTTGCAAATTCATAATTTTCAAGTGCTGCTTTTTTTCCGGCAAGGGCTTCTTCTCTTGCTTTTTTAACTTCTTCTAAACCTGCAAAAGCTTCTGCCTCTTGCTGTCTTATTTCAGAATCATCAAGAACTGCAAGAACCTGTCCTCTTTTTACATAATCTCCTTCTTTAACATTTATTTTTAAAACTCTTCCCATCCATTTTGTAGCAACTTTTGCATTGTTTTCTGCAGAAAGTGTTCCATCTGTTTTGTAATATTCATCAACCTGCTCCGGTGTGATCTGTAAAGTTGACAATCCGGATACAACCTTTTTTTCTTCTTTTGCCGTTCCCGGTTCTACCCTGTGGGATAAAAATCCACCAAGCCATAGTATAAATATAGCAATAGGAACTACAAAAAAGAGTATAAATTTTAACACCTTATTTTTCATCATTGCTTAATCTCCTCCAAAAGTTTTCCTGATTGATATTTAAGCTCCAAGATAGATAATTGGCAGTTGTATGTTGCCTGTGCTTTATCAAATTTTATCTTATCATACATTGTTTGAGTGTCAAGTAAATCTATCATTGAAGCAAGCTGATTTTTATATCTTATCTCTGTTGTTCTTAAAACCTCTTCTGCATATTTAAGATTTTCTTCTGCTGTTTTTAATTTATCTTGCTGGGTTAATGCTTCTTTATATGCTTTATATACATTGAATTTAATAAACTCTTCAAATCCTTTTTCCTGTTGTTTATATTGATTATACATCTCTTTTGAAGCTTTATATCTGTTTATATTTTGCATACCATCAAATAATTTCCAGTTTAAAGCAACTCCTACAGTAAACCAATTTCCTTTTGCACCGGCAAAATTTTTATCATTCATTTCATAAGAAGCAAATGCTCCTATGGTTGGGAGAAAATCCGATTTTGAAAAATCTACCATATTTTTTGCTATATTTACTTTTTCTTTAACTGCTATTAAATCTAATCTTTTAGAAAGGGCTTCCTGCTCATAGCTTTCTAAATCTGTTTTTAAATCTTCACAATATAAATCTCCAACTATCTCAATATCTGCTGGATTTTGATTTTCTTCTCCCATTGCTGTTAAAAGACCTTTTTTAGCAATAAGATAGTTATTTTCTGCTTCTTTTATTTTAGATTTCATATCAGAAAGATAAACTTTTGCTCTTAGTAAATCTGCATTTATTGCAAGACCATTTTCTACCATAACTTTTGCAGTGTTATAATGTTTTTCTGCATCTTTATATGCTTGATTTGCCAATTTTATAGCTTCTTTTGCAAGAAGGGCTCCGTAATATGCTTTTGATATATCGTATATAACTTTTTCTTTTGTTCTTTCTGTTTCATATTTTGTAGCAGTAAAATCTTTTTCTTGCATCTTTATTCCGGTTGTTATTTTACCACCGGTATAAATAGGAAGCTGTATATCTATTTTTGTTTGCCAGTTATTTACATAAGGATAATCCGGTTTGTTAAAATTTATTCCCATTGAACCAAACATTGGGTTTAAGGCAGTCATATCAACAAATTTTGATGAAGTTATAAAATCAAGCCTTTTTTGATTTAAAGTATTCATTATAGCATAACCGGGGTTATCTGTTCTATAAAATATCTCATTTAAAGATACAGTAGGAAATCTCATACCTTTTGAAGATTCATATTGGTATTTTTTTGATTGTAAAAGATTTTTTTGGGCTTTTAACTCATAACTATTTTCCAGTCCTGTATTTATAGCTTCTTGCAGTGTTAATTCTTTTGCAAAAACTGCAGAAGATATTAAAGTAAGCATAAACAAACTATATCTGAATCTCATTTTCTCCTCCGTATTTATGGAATATTAGAATATTAGAATATTAATATATTATAATAAAATCGCCAAAATTTCAATATTAGCTATCCCATCAGGATATTATATCTTTCAAGTAATCAATATCGTATATTTCTATTTTTCCCCTTTCTGTATCAATTATTCCTTCTTTTTTCCATCTACTTATTATTCTAATTGCTGTTTCTACGGTGGTGCCGGTCATTTCTGCTATATCCTGTCTTGTTATAGGTGCATTTATAACTACTTTATCTTTTTCTTTTTTTCCTATTTTTTCTGCAAGTTCTAATAATAATGTGGCTATTCTTCCTTCAACTTTTTCAACGGCTAAACTTTTTAATCTATCATAAGCTTCTAATATCCTTTTGGATATATCACAGGTTATTCTAACTGCCAATGCAGGATACATAACAAGCAGTTTTAGAAAATTTGAGTTTGATATATACAATAATTTAGAATCTATAAGTGCTCTTGCTGTATAAGTGCTTGTTGGTTTAGAATCTTTTAATACAGGCCAACCTATAATATCATAAGGTGTTGCAAGCCTTAAAATTACTGTTTTTCCTTCTAAGGTTTCTTTTTCAAGTTTTACTATCCCTTCTAATACTATATATATTCCCGGTTCTTCATCTCCTTCTGTAAAGATATAATCTCCTTTTTTGTATTCTTTTATATAAAAAAATTTGGCTATCTCTTTAATCTGGTCATCTTTCAACTCTTTAAATATATCTATTTTCCTCAAAATCTCTTCTCTTTCCATGCTTTACCTCTTATCTTCTTATTGGAATTGAGCTAAACAGATATTTCAAGTAATCGTCTGTGAATAATAAACCTCCACCTATATAAAAACCTCTTACAGAGCGATTTGCAAGGTCTGAACCCCCTGCTCTGATAAAGAAAGGTGTATCTCCAAATTTATATTGGAAACCTATATCAAGTTGTGGATTGTTTGGTTGGTTTACTAAATCTTTTCTGTTAAATCTGTATAAATCAGAATATAATTTTAGATTATCAGATAGAACTAAGTCAGCCCCTATATCAGCAGAAGAATCTTTTATACCGGCTCTTATCCAAAACTGGGTAGCTCCAAATGTTAATAATCTTCTTGCATATTGTAAATCAAATAATATTCCGTAAGATTTTGTCACATAAGTTGTTGTTGTTCCACCGGCAGTCACTTCTTCTTTCTTAGATACAGTTCCATTTGAATTTGATAATATTCCTACATAATAATATCTATCATCAGATGGGATAAATGCTGCACCAAAACCTGCCTTAGAATCTTTATTACCGGTATGTTTTTCTCCATACATCTGAATATCAAGTCTTGAATCATTTACTATTTTAAATGGTTTAGCAAAAGATTTTACACCTTCATTTGTATTGTTATATAAACTATCGTCATTTACAAGTTTTCCAAGGGTTCCTCTTCCTTCATTTACTTTTGCAAGTATTTCATGAAGCTGTTTTGTTGATTCTCTTAACTGTTCTATGGATACTTTTATATCTCCTCTATTTTCAGATAAAACTACATCTACCTGATTTGCTGCTTTTTCTACAGAATCAAGAACCTTTGGAGTTTTTTCTTTTAAAGCAGCCGATGTTTCTTTTAGATTTGCTATTAATGCTCTTATATCTTCCCTGTTTTCTGATGTTATTTTTTCTACATTATCAACGGTTTTATCTATTTTAGCTATTAAAGGTGGTAATGTTTCTCTTAAAGAAGCTGTAATTGCCTTTATATTTTCTATGGATGCTTTTATATTTTCTCTATTTTCTGAAACTGTATCTGCAGTTGTAGCAGCAAATCTATCAAAATCTTCCAATAATTTTTTTAATCTATCATCTCCGGTTGCCTGATTTAATGTTTCCGAAAGGTTTCCGAATTTATTTGCAGCTTCTTTGACTGCTTGCATTGTATCTTCTGTAGTTGCTACCATCTGAACATTTTGGATAACATTACCTTCTGCAAGCTCCCCTGCCGATGGATTTCCCGGGTCAACATATATATATTTGTCTCCCATTAAACCATAAGTTCTAATATATATTTTTGCATCTTTGTATATTGGTATATCTTTGTTTATAGAGAATTTTACTTTCACTTTTGAATTTTCAAAGGTGATATCATCAACCATCCCGGCTTTTACACCTCTTACCTGAACATCTGCTCCTTTTGATAATCCGCCGGCATCATCAAAATATACATAATAATATTTTGTTGCTACTCCAAAATTTTTATTTCCAAAGGTTATTATTAAATAGCCGGCAATTAATGCAATTATTGTTACAAATATCCCTACTTTTAACTGGGTTTTCATTTTATTTCTCCATAATTGTTTCTTCTACTTTCATACCAAAATGTCTTCCTGCTTCTTCTATATATCCTATGATTTCATCACCTATTTGTAAATCTACTACTGATATTGGCGTCCCATCTCCTTTTACTACTCTTATTGTTTCGGCATTTTGTAATACTGCTGATAATTTTTTACCTTGATATTCTGCCTCTATTAAAATCATAGGTCTTCTTTCTATTTTTGACCTACCTACATTTACAACTCTACCATTTCCATTAATATCATAAATCATAACCTCTTTTCCTGCTGATAATTCACAGAGATAAACAGTTTTTCCACCGGGAACCCTTGTATACATATGAACTGCTCCGGCATTTACCCTAAATGGTCTTGATGCAACATATTCTGATTCTTCTGTTTCGGCATGGACAAGAATCATTCCGGCAGAAGAATTACCAACAAGCATTCCTTCCCCTTTCTTTAATAAGGAAGTTGTATCTACTGCTACCCTATCTCCCATTCCAAGAAGTTGGATATTTACTACTTTTGCTTTTACAAGATTTAATTTTTCACTATCTTCTTTTATAATTTTTGCAACTTTTTTTATCTGGTTTAAATCATTTGTTTTTAAAACAATGCCTTTTACACCTTTTTCAAGGATTCCAACAGCTGTTTTTGCTTCTTCTGCATCTTTTACAAAAGAATATATATTCTCCGACTGGGCTATTAGGTTTTCAAGTGGAATGATTGTCCAGTCTGTTGTTTGGACAATAACTTTTTTCCCAAATTTTGCAAGCTGGGCAGCTTTTTCTTCATCTGATTTGCTTTCTATCTTCACTATCACGAAATCATCAGATAAATTTCCTTCTTTATCTACAATTATTGTTTTAATTCTCCCGAGTTTTTTTATCTCTCCAGCTTTTTCTTCATCTATTAATATATAATCAACACCGGATTCTATAGCAGTTGTAATTGCATTTTTATCTGCATTTCTTGCATCAAAGATAAACTCTTTCATTTCCTCTCCTTGATAAATTTTTTATTAATATAATAACATGGTATACAGAAATATAAAAAATATCAAAAAACATATAAAAATTTATATATTTCTGCATTTAAACCACTACAACTATTACTAATCCCTGCCGGCATAGATAATAACCTATGCAGGAACAGGTTTGCATTTTGTAACTGATAAATATTAAATTTAATTGGTCTGCAAAGTTTTCTCTTTAATACCTTAAATAGTTCCCTGCTTTTAAAATAAAAATCAATAACTTTAAGTTTAATTCTTTTAACAATGTTTACGGCACCGTTGATATCTGCATTAAATTTTAATCCATAAACAAAATCCTTGTATAATCCTCTTTCTACTCTTTCACCTGACAATTCAATGTTCTTATTTCTCATAACTTTCCTAATATCATTGGTTAAACAATTTGCTTGACTTGTAAAATATTCTTTTTCTTTATCTTTTACAACTATACCATATTTTTTTGCTTTATATTTTATCATATCAATTAACAATGCAAATGGTATACTGACAAAATTTTGATTATTTGTTTTACCTAAATTTATACCATTTTTAGAGCCTAAAATATCTCTGGAAATGATAATATGTTTTGCTTTTGACAATATTGCATATTCTACTATTCTTGTAGATATTAAATGAAACCATATTTTTATTTTTTTATTTCTATATCTAAATAACTTCCTGATTAAGTAATCGTATTTTGCTTTCTCTTCAATATCTTTTGATTTATCTTTCAATGATTGTAATTCTGATTTTTTCTTATTAAACCATTGATTAAATGATTTTATTTGTTTTCCATTTATTATTAGGCTTTCAATAGATGGATTATTGGTAAATATACTTGCTAAATTATCTAATCCTAAATCAATACCTACATAAATGTTTTCATTTAATAATAAATTTTCCTTTAATATCTTTTCTTTATATATGATATGTAGTTCATATTCATCTAATCTTTTGACTAATCTAATAGATGATATTTCTTTTCTTAATATATGTTTTGGCAGTTTAAATTTTAGTTTTAGGTTATTATTAAGTGTAAGAACTAATCCTTTATCCTTAATTACAAAATTGTTTTTAACAAAACTTATTGAGAAATTATTTATTCTACTTAATTTCTTTGGTTTAGGTGGATTAGGTTTATTTTTGTATTTACGAGGATTTTCCTTATAATCTTTTAAAGCATTGAAATAACTTTTATACTCATTCATTACCTGTTCTATTAGTTTTTGAACTGTGACTGATGATAGGTTTTTAGACATTTCTTTTAAAGATGGAAAATAACTTGATGATTGAATTTTATCAATTATTTCAATCTCTTTAACCGATAATTGTTTTCTGTTTCTTTCTACTAATGATTTTTTAAAGGCAGATATATTTAAAATAGAATATCCTTTTTCTTTAATTATCAGATACACTAAATTCTTAAAATGCTGACAGGTTTTAATAAATTTATTTGATATATCAATCTTTGTTTTATTTCTTATATGTAAGACTAATACTCTATTTTCTATTAGCATTTACAAACTATTTTACATTTTTTATAGTACAATTATAACATAATTGTTTTTTAAATATAAAATTTTTGTATATTTTGTATATTTCTTTACAATATCAATTATATAAAGCTTCTGAAAAGCTTATATTTTTTCTACTACAATAATATGTATTAATTTAAAAAATCTTTCTTTGGTGTATTTTATTTTAAATTGGTTTTCTTCAAATATTTTTACGAGCTCCGGAACTGTTTTTGAGTTTTCTACTGATTCAACAAAATAATCATACTCTTCTTTTGAAAAAATCAATCTTCCTATTGGTCTAAATATTTTATCTGCAAAAAAATAAACTGCATTATAAAATATTTTAGATTTTGGTTTTGATATATCAAGGATAGAGATTTCTCCACCGGTTTTTAATACTCTTTTAAATTCTTTTATAGCTAAATCGGTAGGAAAATGCCTAAATGATAAAGAGCAGAAGATATTATCAATAGAGTTATCTTTAAATGGCATATTTAATGCATTTGCTTTTATAAATGTGGCTTTTATGCCTTTTTCTTTTGCTTTTTTTAGCATCTGAAAAGATATATCTAATCCAATAGGTTTTGCATAAGGAAATTTTTCAGATATATATTTTATAACTTCACCGGTTCCGGTTCCTATATCTACTGCATATTTTCCTATTTTTGAGTTTTCTATCAACTCTTTTTGCCATTTTTTTATCTGTCCAAAAGTGGTGCTATTTAAAAATTTATCATAGCTATGAACTATACTATCAAATATATTTTGGGCTATATTTTTTTCCATTTTGTTCCTACCGGTGTATCTTCAATAATAATACCTTTTTCTGATAATTTATCCCTTATAAAATCAGCAATGGCATACTGTTTTTCTTTTCTTGCTTTTTCCCTGACTTCAATTAATGTTTGTATTAATTCTTCATCTAATTTTTCTTCTTTTTGCTCTATCTCTATTTTTTCTTCTTTTATACATGGCTTTAAGCTATCAAATAAACCAAATATATCTCTACAAAGATTATGTATAGTGTCTGCTGCTTCTTTATAAGAAGCCAATGCTTTTTTGGAGATACCACCTTCTTTTACTGCTTTATCTTTTAATATATTCATCTCTCTTACAAGGGTAAATATTGAAGCAAGGGCTTCCGGTGTATTAAAATCATCACTCATTGCTGCGTAAAATTGGGATTGGATTTTTTGGATAGTTTGGTATAAATCTATATTGAAATCATTATTTATCGGAAGTTTTTCCAGTATAGAGTATTCATCTATAGCATTTTTTAATCTCTCATAGGCTTTTTTTGTTTCTTCCATTTTATCCCAAGAGAAATCAAGTGGGCTTCTGTAATGGACAGATAAAACTAATAATCTGAGTATATCCGGATTATATTTTGCATATATCTCTTTTAAAGTTATATAATTACCAAGAGATTTAGACATCTTTTGTCCATTTACAGTAACAAGTCCATTATGAACCCAGTATCTTGCAAATGGTTTTTCTGATAAGCTTTCTGCCTGTGCAATCTCATTTTCGTGATGTGGAAATATTAAATCAAGTCCGCCACCGTGTATATCTATAGTTTCTCCAAGATGTTTAAATATCATTGCACAGCATTCTGTATGCCATCCGGGTCTTCCTTTCCCCCAAGGTGAATCCCAAGCCGGTTCTCCAGCTTTTGATGCTTTCCATAAAGCAAAATCAAGCGGGTCTTTTTTCTTTTCCGATGCTTCTATTCTTGCACCGATAAGCAGTTCATCTATGCTTCTTTTTGATAATTTTCCATAATCTTTATATTTTCTTACAGAAAAATAAACATCTCCATCAACTTCGTAAGCATATCCTTTATCTATCAATTTTTGTATAAAATCTATAATATCCGGTATATGGGTTGTTACTCTTGGCTCTATATCTGCCGGCTCTATTCTGAATTTCTCTGCATCATCAAAATATTCTTTTATATATCTGTCAGATATAACATTAAATGGAAGGCATTCATTTTTTGCTCTATTTATAATCTTATCATCAACATCTGTAAAATTCCTTACAAAGATTACATTGTATCCAAGATACCTTAAATATCTTCTTATCATATCAAAAACTATTAAACTTCTTCCGTGTCCTACATGGTTATAATCATAAGTGGTTACACCACAGGTATATATTTTTACTTCTCCCGGTTTAATAGGTGCAAAATCTTCTTTTTTTCCGGTTAATGTGTTATAGATTTTTAAACTCATCTTCCTTCTCCTACGATTTCTTTTATTATCATTTTATGGGCTTTTCCTACTAAATCAAGAAAATGTTTATATCCTTTTTTATTTATATGTTTAATTAATCCTTCTTTTATTTTTAAAGGTGAAAATGGGTCATAAAAATTAGCGGTGCCAACTTGGATTGCAATGGCTCCTGCAAGTATATGTTGCAGGGCATCTTGATAAGTTGTTATTCCACCTACGCCTATTATAGGCACTTTATCTCCATACTTAGAATATACTTGCCAAATCATTCTAACTGCAATAGGAAGGATAGCAGGTCCGGATAATCCACCGGTTATTGTTGATAATATCGGTTTTTCTTTTTCTACATCTATGGCTACTCCAAGTAATGTATTTATAAGAACAAGACCATCTGCTTTTGCAGAAACGCATGCATCGGCAGTATCCAAAATATTTGTTATATTTGGGCTTAATTTTACAATTAAAGGTTTTTTTGTTAATTTTCTTAATTTATAAACAAGATTATATAATGTTTCTGGGTCATTTCCGAATGCAAGTCCTCCTTTTTTTACATTAGGACAGGATACATTAAGTTCAAGACCATCTACCCCATCTGCTTTATCAAGTTTTTCAGTTACTGCCATATATTCTTCTTCATCTTCTCCGAAAACATTGGCAAATATTCTTGTATCATATTTTTTTAGTTTTGGAAGGATATTTTCAATAAAATAATCAACTCCCGGATTTTGAAGACCGATAGAGTTAAGCATTCCGGCAGGTGTTTCTACTATTCTTTCCGGCGGATTACCTTTTCTTGGCTTTAATGATAATCCTTTTACAACAATTGCTCCAAGCTCAGATAAATCATAAAGCTCTGCTACTTCAAGTCCATAACTGAATGTGCCGGAAGCTGTCCAAACCGGATTCTTAAATTTAACTCCAAAAAGCTCATAAGATAAAATATCTTCCATCTAAACCTCTAAGGAATTATCAATTATGCTATAATTTTACCATAATTTAAAACTGATGGAGGTTGTTATGGAAAATATTTTATTAACGGGAGTAGCTGGATTTATAGGTTGGAAAACAGCAGAATTTTTATTAAAAGAAGGTATAAATGTTATCGGAATAGATAATATGAATGATTATTATGATGTTAGATTAAAAGAATACAGAATAAATCAGCTTAAAGATTTTAAAAATTTTAAATTTTATAAAGCCGATATAGAGAATTTAGAAGCGATGGATATTATATTTCAAGATAATAAAATAGATGCTGTTATAAATTTGGCAGCAAGGGCAGGAGTTAGATATAGTATAGAAAATCCTTTTGTTTATCTTTCTACAAATGCAGAAGGAACATTAAATCTATTAGAACTTAGTAGAAAATACGGTATAAATAAATTTGTTTTGGCTTCAACATCTTCTTTATATGCAGGGCAACCCATGCCTTTTAAGGAAGATTTACCGGTAAATACACCTATCTCTCCTTATGCTGCTTCAAAAAAAGCTGCAGAAGTTTTATGTTATACATACCATTATCTTTATGGAATAGATGTTTCCGTCGTTAGATATTTTACCGTTTATGGGCCGGCAGGAAGACCTGATATGAGTATATTTAGATTTATAAAATGGATAGATGAGGAAAAACCTATAGAACTTTTTGGAGATGGCTCCCAATCCAGAGATTTTACCTATGTAGATGATATAGCAAGAGGAACAATTAAAGCATTAAAACCGGTAGGATATGAAATTATAAACCTCGGTGGTGGGAAAAATCCTATATCATTAAAAGAAGTGATTTCTACCATAGAAAAATATCTTGGTAAAAAAGCGGTTATTTCTCAAAAAGAGTTTCATAAAGCAGATTTAAAAGAAACATGGGCAGATATTACAAAAGCAGAAAAGTTATTAGGTTGGAAACCGGAAATACCATTTGAAGAAGGCATAAAAAGAACCATAGAATGGTATCTCCAAAATAGAGATTGGCTTAAAGATATAAAGCTTTAAAAGGATTTCTTTATATCAAAGATTTTTTCCGGCTTATCTTGCCATGATAATTTTCTGCTAAATGTTATTTTAACTTCATCAAAATCAGCTGGAGAGTAAAAGCTAATTTCTCTTGGTTGATTGTAAGGTATTGCCTCGTTTTCCTTTTTTGTAATCATGGCACTATCCGTATAAACAATCTGCTTATCTTTTAAGAAAGATACATCTATATAATATTTTGGATTTCCATTATCTCCGGTTGGAATATTATGAGGAATTTTCTTATTAATAACTACAAGATTTAAATTTTTATCTTGCTTTGTTATCTGTATATCAAAAAAATCTTTTTTTGGTGTAGGCACTTTAAAAGAATGGTCATGAACCGGCTTAGATGCATGCATTAGATTAAATGGAAATTTTTGTATCAATTTTCCTTCTTTTGCCGGCATGTGGCATTCTTGGCATGATCTTTCTACAGAAGCAGTTTTCCATTGTTTAAATGTTTCTTGATGACAGCCGGAGCATATATCTGCTTTTGTATAAAGCTCATCTTTTGTGGAAGGATGAGGTGGTGAAAAAACATCATAAGGACCATGCATAGATTTTGTAGAATCTTTAAAATGGCAGGAAGCACAATTTATTCCATCTTCTCTATGGAAATCTCTGCTTTTGGGTTTTTCATAAGCAGTTATCTCATAAGGGACGTGGCAGGATATACATACTTCTGTATAATTTCCTGAGGCTTTTTTATAATGCTCGCTTATCCAAGATACTGCATGTCTCGATTCTTTCCATTGGTTGTATATTTCTGTATGGCAGTCAGAACATCTTTTAGCAACAGGTCTTTGTAATAAATCTTTTTCTTGAAAAATATTTCCAATCTTATCACAGGAAGATAATAAAGAAGAAGCCAATATTAAGAAGATAAATCTTCTAAACTGCATGATTGCCCCTCAAATTCTTCAATAAGATGTCCTAATTTATCCTTTTTTGTATTTAGATATTTTACATTATGTGGATTTGGTTTTGTCAAAATAGGAACTCTATCAACAACCTCAAGTCCAAATCCTTCCAATGCTACTATTTTTCTTGGATTGTTTGTCATCAGTTTCATTTTTCTAACACCAAGGTCAAGGAGTATCTGGGCTCCGGTGCCAAAATCCCTTAAATCTGCATTAAATCCGAGTTTTTGATTTGCTTCTACCGTATCATATCCTTGGTCTTGTAGATTATATGCTTTTATTTTATTTATTATTCCTATTCCTCTTCCTTCATGTCCTCTCATATAAACAAGCACACCTTTCCCATTTTCTGAAATCATTTTTAATGCTTTATGTAATTGGGATTGACAATCACATCTTAATGAGCCAAAAATATCACCTGTTAAACATTCTGAATGGACTCTTACGAGAACCGGTTCATCTTCTTTAATCTCTCCCATTACAAGGGCAACATGTTCTGAATTATCAACAAGGCTCCTGTATCCATAAATTTTAAATACACCATATTTTGTAGGAAGCATAGCTTCCGCTTCTCTCTGGACAAGTTTTTCTCTTTTTAATCTATATTGAACTAAATCTGCTATTGTTATTATTTTTAGATTATATTTTTCTGCAAATTTTACCAAATCAGGCAGTCTTGCCATTGTCCCATCTTCTTTCATTATTTCGCAAATTACCCCTGCAGGATACAATCCGGCCAATCTTGCTAAATCTACAGAAGCTTCTGTATGTCCTGTTCTTTCCAATACTCCACCTTTTTTAGCCATAAGTGGAAATACATGCCCCGGTCTTACAAAATCAGATGGTTTAGCATCAGGGCTTACTGCAAGTTTTATGGTTATAGCTCTATCAAAAGCTGATATACCGGTAGTAGTTCCATACTTAGGATGGGCATCTATTGAAACACAAAAAGCTGTTCCTTTCGGGTCTGTATTATTTTGTGTCATAAGTGGAATATCAAGCTCTTTTAATCTTTCAGGAAGCATTGAAAGGCATATTAATCCCCTTCCTTCTTTTGCCATAAAGTTAATAGCCTCAGGCGTAACCTTTTCAGCAGCCATAACCAAATCCCCTTCATTTTCCCTATCAGGGTCATCAACCACAATTATCATTTTCCCTTCCTGTATATCTTTTATAGCATCCTCTATTTTGCTAAATTTTATCTCCATATTTTTTCACCTCGGATAAATTATTTAGTTAGCTTATTAATATAATCTTAAAAATATAAATTTTCAATCAAAAAAGGTAATGATATAATTTATAAAAAAATAATGAGGTAAGGTCAGGATGAATGGCATATTTAGAAAAAAAATATATCAAAAGGACAAAACCGGTTTGCCGAGAAAAATTGGTGTTTTAGATTTAGTTTTACTTGGAATAGGTGGTATTATAGGAGCAGGTATATTTGTTATTACCGGTCAGGCTGCGGCTTTATATGCAGGTCCAGGTATTGTTTTATCATTTTTGCTTGGAGCAATAACAATAGGTATATCAGCCTTAGTATATGCAGAGCTTGCATCTGCTTATCCGGTAGCCGGTGGAGCTTATAGCTATACTTATGCATCTTTGGGAGAGATAATAGCTTGGCTTGTAGGATGGAATATATTACTTGAATATGGAATTGCAGCATCGGCAGTTGCTACCGGATGGTCAGGATATTTTAGAAGATTTTTAGAAGAGAGCTTAGGTATTCATATACCAAAAGAGATATCCGGTTCTTTTAACTTAGAAGCAGGAACATATATAGATTTATTTGCTTTCTTGGCATTGGTTTTTGTTTTTATTCTTCTTACCATAGGAATAAAAGAAAGTGCAACTTTTAATAACTTTATTGTAGCTTTAAAGCTTTTAGTATTAATTGTTTTTGTAATATTTGGATTACCTCATATAAATTTTGCAAATTTTTCAGATTTTTTACCTTATGGATGGGAAGGTGTATGGAGAGCAGCAGCTTTAATAGTATTTGCATATCTTGGTTTTGATGCAATAGCCACAGTTGCAGAAGAAGCAAAAAATCCAAATAAAACAGTTCCACTTGGTTTAATATTATCTCTTGCAATAAGCACTTTGTTTTATATGGTTGTTTCTTTTGTTCTTGTTGGTATGGTTTCTTATAAAGAGTTAAATGTGCCTGATGCTCTTGCCTTTGCTATGTATAAAGTAAATGAACCTATTATTGCATCTTTTATATCCATAGGTGCAGTAATAACTATAATTTCAGTTTTGCTTGTAATGGGTCTTGGATTTACAAGGGTTATATTTGCTATTTCAAGAGATGGATTATTTTTTAAACAATTTGCAGATATTCATCCAAGATTTAAAACACCATATAAAGCTACTATCTTAGGTGGAATATTACTGAGCACATTAGCCGGATTAATACCTCTTAAAATTCTTGCAGAGCTTGTTAATATCGGAACTTTATTTTCTTATCTTATAGTAGCAATAGCAGTTTTATATTTAAGAAAAACAGAAAAAGATTATAATCCTTCCTTTAAAGTGCCTTTTGGAAATATACTCCTGTATATAAATATAATTTTACTTATGGTAGTAATGGCAGGTCTTCCTCATGAAACATGGATTAGATTTATAGTATGGTGCATCATAGGTCTTTTAATATACTTTTTATATGGATATAAAAATAGCCGTAGAATTGAAAGTTGAAAAATGAATAACAGGTTAAGATTATCAGATTTTGAAATAGAAGCTATAAAATCTCTGGCAAAAGATATCTTTGGGGAAGATGTAAAACTTTGGATATTTGGTTCAAGGGCAGATGTAAATAAAAAAGTGGAGATATAGATATATATATTGAAATCTGGAGTAAGATTGTTATGAACCATAAAATCATATATAAAAAAGCATATGAGGAAACCCAAAAACATTTAGAAAGATTAAAAACAGCTTTTATAGTTATTAATAGATATATCTTTACAAATACTCTAAAAAGCTTTACATTTATACACTATGAAGAAAAAAAGGAATATCTCTAAGAGAAGTTCTCTTGGAGAGATAACACCATACACATCAAAAAAGCAAGTCCTTCAAATATTGGTAAAACAATATTTGGAGAGATACAAAGGGAACTATTTATATAACCTAAATTTTTCAGTTTCTGTTTCTGCCAATTCCGCCACTTCGGCATTGGTTGATATTACTAAGTTATTATTATATAATAATTACCTGCTTTTTGCAAATTGGTAAGACCGTAATCAGTTATTGTATCCAAAAGATTTTTAGGAGGTAAGCAATTATAAGATGATAGATAGTAATGATTTTAATTCTTATTTTAGATATAAGGATGGAGTATTACATTGTGAAGATGTAAGTATTGAAACAATAGCCAAAAAAGTAGGAACTCCATTTTATTTATATAGTAAAAAAGCCATTATAGATAAAATAAATGAATATAAGGAAGCTTTTAAAGATTATCCTACAATAATCTGTTATGCAGCAAAAGCAAATTCCAATTTATCCATCTTAAAAATTTTTCAAGAAAATGATATAGGTTGTGATATTGTCTCCGGTGGTGAGCTTTATAAAGCAAAAAAAGCCGGAATACCATCAAATAAAATTGTGTATGCCGGAGTAGGTAAAACAGATTTTGAGATAGAGTTTGCAATAAGAGAAAATATACTTTCTTTTAATGTTGAAAGCTATCAAGAGATAGAAGTAATAAACAGCATTGCAGAAAAAGTTGGCAAGGTTGCAAGAATATCTATAAGAGTTAATCCTGATGTAGACCCAAAGACCCATCCATATATTTCTACAGGTATGAAAAAAAGTAAATTCGGTATAGATATAGATGAAGCATTAAATATTTATAAAAAAGCTATGCAGTTTAAAAATATAGAAATTATAGGTGTTCATTGTCATATTGGCTCACAGATAATGAGTATATCTCCTTATATTGAAGCAGTTTCAAAAGTGGCAGAACTTGTAGATAAATTAAAAAAAGAAGGAATAGAGCTGAAATATTTTGATATAGGTGGAGGAATAGGAATAAAGTATAAAATAACAGATGAACCACCAAATATAAAAGATTTTGCCAATGCAATAATACCAATAGTTAAACAAACTGGATTAAATCTGATAATAGAACCGGGAAGGTCATTAATAGGAGAAGCAGGAGCATTAATAACCAAAGTTTTATTTCTTAAAGATAAAAAAGAAAAACATTTTGTTATAGTAGATTCCGGAATGAATGATTTAGTTAGACCTTCTATATATGACGCTTACCATCATATTATGGCAGTAAAAATTAAAGATAAAACAATAAAAGCAGATATAGTTGGGCCTATCTGTGAATCCGGAGATTTTCTTGGAATTGATAGAGAAATCTGTCAGGTGGAAAGAGGAGATTTAGTAGCAGTTATGTCTGCCGGAGCTTATGGAGCATCTATGTCTTCAAATTATAATGTAAGACCAAGAGCATTAGAAGTATTAGTTGATAATAATAATTTCAAAATAATAAGAGAAAGAGAAGATTATAACTATTTAATAAAACTTGAAGAAGAGGTTATTCAATGAAAGTTTTGGTAGTAGGAAACGGCGGAAGAGAGCATGCATTAGCTTGGAAGATTAAACAAAGCCCATTGGTAAAAGAGCTATATTGTGCAAAAGGAAATGCCGGTATATGGAAAATAGCAAAAAAAGTTGATATAGAACCTACAGATATAGAAAATCTTGTAAAATTTGCAAAAGAAAACAAAATAGATTTAACAGTTGTAGGTCCTGAACAGCCATTATCTGAAGGAATAGCAGATAGATTTTTGCAGGAAGGGTTAAAAATATTCGGACATAAAAAAGCATCTGCAATGCTTGAATCAAGTAAAGTTTTTGCAAAAAATTTCATGAAAAAATATGGAATACCTACTGCTTTTTATGAAACATTTGAAGAAGAAGATAAAGCTATAGATTTTATAAAAAAGATGGGAGCTCCTATTGTAATAAAAGCAGATGGACTTGCAGCCGGTAAAGGTGTAATAGTTGCAATGACAGAAGAAGAAGCAATAAATGCAGTAAAAGATATGTTTTCCGGTAAATTCGGAAAAGCAAGCCAAAGAATAGTTATAGAAGAATATTTAGATGGTGAAGAAGCTTCATATATAGCTATGGTAAAAGGTGATAAACTTGTCCCTATGGCTACATCACAAGACCACAAAAGAGTTTATGATAACGATAAAGGACCAAATACAGGTGGAATGGGTGCTTACTCACCAACATCTGTTATAACTCCGGAGATAGAAAAACAGATTTTAGAAAAAATTATGTATCCTACATTAAAAGGAATGATACAAGAAGGAAGAGAAATGTCCGGTTTTCTTTATGCCGGATTGATGATAGGTTCCAAAGGTATAAATGTGCTTGAGTTTAATGTAAGAATGGGAGACCCTGAAACCCAACCAATAATGAGAAGATTACAATCAGATTTAGTAGAGCATATTTTACAAATTCTTGAAGGTGATATAGATAATGTAAAACCGCAGTGGATAGATAAATATTCAGTTGGAGTAGTAATGGCATCAAAAGGATATCCGGATAAATATGAAAAAGGAAAAGAAATAACAGGCATAGAAGAAGCAGAAAAAGACCCAGATGTTGTAGTTTTTCATGCCGGAACAAACATAAAAGATGGAAAATTGGTAACAGATGGTGGTAGGGTTTTAACAGTTACAGCAACAGGAAAAAATATAAAAGAAGCTGTAGAAAAAGTATATAATGCAACTTCTAAGATACATTTTGAAGGAGCACATTACAGAAAAGATATAGGATATAGAGAATTAAATAGAAAAAAATAAGAATAAAGAGGGCTATAAAGCCCTCTCTTTTATATTAGAACATTCCCGGTGGTTTTCCTCTTGAAACAATCAATCTCTCAACAGGCTGTCCTTCTATTATATGTTTTTGAATAATCTCTTCAACATCTGCCGGAGTTACATTTCCATACCAGATTGCATCCGGATAAACAACAACATTTGGTCCAAACATACAAGGTCCAAGACAACCGGTAGGAGTAACGGCCATTTTGTTAAATAAACCTTTCATCATCAAAGCTTCTTGGAATTTCATAAATATCTGGTCTGAACCTTTATCACCACAGGAAGGCATTCCAGGTGGTTTTCTTTGCATACATACAAATACATGTTTAAATTCAGACATAACTTAACTTACCTCCTAATCTCAAATTTTTGATAAATAGCTTATAAAAAAGCAAAGAAAAGAAAAATGATTTTTGTTAGGTTTTTTAGTAGAAAAGATTATAAATTTCAAATATTTCATAAATGTAATCTTTTGCAGATTTAAATCCTCTACCTATGTTAAATCCAATAGAAAGATGGTCTTGCTTAAATATATGCCCTCCTATCCCTGCCCCAAAATTATATCCTATACCATATTTATTATTATACGATGCCGTTAAATGTCCAAAAGGTCTAACTACCCTTGTATAACCTAATCTATTAACTTCTCCAATTATAATTCCAGCTCCATATTCATAAAATGTTTGTGGCAAAAATTGTGTATTTAAATAAGGTGATAATTGATTTATAATGCAATCTCGGCAATTTTTCTCATCATAAATACCATAACTAAAATAATTTCTTAATGTAATATCCGGATAACCACGTCTTAAATAGTAAGCATACTCTAAGTATAAATTTTTACCACTACCTAATAATTTTTTATCTTGGGAGTAAAATCTTTGATATGCTAAACTTCCGTATACTGTATTTTTAGAAGTTAAATTATTAGTAATTGATAATTTATATTCTTCCTTAAATCCACCTATTAATAGATAAGTAGTTTCATCAGCTTTTTTTCCATAATTATACGATAGACCTAACATTGAGTTATTAAGAATATAATAATCAAATCCAAAACCATAAATAGCCATAGATTTTAAAGAATCAATTAAACCGAGTGAAAAATATATTTTTGAGTTTAAATCTAATCTTTTTATAAATTCTATATCTAATCTTTTTGCCAAGGAAGGGAGGTTTATAAGTGTGTTTTTATTTGAAGATTTAAAATAATACCAATCTAAATTTAAATCAATATAAAAAGATTTAGCTATATGCTGATATAAATTAATATTGGTATTTGATGTATCTAATACATCTCTTCTTTGAAATGTTTGTATAAGTGTAAGATTATTACTATTTTCTTTTATTAAATCTAAATATTGTTTATATAACTGATAATCTTCTGACCTTTGGGAAGGTAATTTTATTTTAGATTGGGTTTCTTCTTCAAGTCCTTCATAAGCAAGTTCAAAAGCTTCTTGAATATTTCCGACTCTTCTTGCTGCTTCTACTCTATCCCTTGTTGGTAATGAATTTATATATTTATAAAGTAAATCTTCCATCATATCTTTATCATTAAAAGTTAAAGCAACATTAAGAAGCATCCAGGGCTGGCTATAACTATACTTTCTCATCAAATAATTCGCTCTTTCTTGCTCATTATTTTGCAAATAATATAAAATTTCTAAATCTTTTCTTTCCTGTTCTTCTAATTTATCTTTGTATTTTATAAATAATTTTTTAAACTCTTCCGGTGTTTTGTAATATATAGATAATCTAAGATATGTTGATATATTTTCTCTTTTTTCAAAAAAATCTTTTTCTTTATTCAATTTTTCAATAATCAAGGTATAAGCTTGCTTTCTTATATTTTCTGCTTCTTCATCTCTACCGGCTGCTTGTAAGATATCTGCATAAAGAGATAGTAAATCCGGTGTTGCACCTTTAAATTTTATATATTCCTTCAAATATGCAACTGCAACATTATATTTCTGTTTTTGAAAATATGCAGAAGCATAAACTAAAGCCAAATTTTTATTCTTAGCAACATCATTTTCAAAAGCTTTTAAATAATAATCCAAATCTTTATCTTTTATTTCCATTAAGAGCCATAATAAACTTTCTTTAACGGATAAACTACTTGTCTTAGCAATCAAATATAGATAAATATCCTTAGTTTTTTCATAATCTTTCAAAGTGTAGTATAAATTTGCAAGAGAAAGATAAAAAATCATATCATTTTTTAAAGTAATATCATCTTTTGTTTTTTCGGCAAAAGCTAATGCCTTTTCATACTGTTTTGTTTCCATTAAAAAATTGATATATAAAATTGCATAATAAGGTTTTTTAAATTTTTCCCACCCTTTTAATAATATTTCTTCTTTTTCTTTATTATCCTTAGAATATAAATATATTCTTTCTATATCTACATCTCTGAATTTATCTATCTTATAAAGATGTTTTGAGGCTTCATATGCTGTTTCATAATCTTTTATAAAAACAGCCATATCACTTAATGTTTTCCAGTAATCTAAATTATTATCTTTTGCTTTTGGCATTGCTATTTTCAATATATTTAATGCTTTTTTATACTCTTTTTGAACAAAATATATATCAGAAGCAAGCATAGCAAAATCATCATCAACAAATCCAAGATAATTTTCTTCTTCTATTTTATTTAAAATTAGATTTGCATTTTTAATATCTTCTAATCCGTAATATATCTTAAAAAGAGCCTTTAATATATTGAATTTTTGCTGTTTATCATCAATTTTTTGATAAATATTATTTAAAAAATCTATTGTTTCATTAATATTGCCAAGTATTTCTGTATTTATATAAACAAATTCATCTAATTTTTTCAGGTTGCCTCTTTCTATATCTTTTTTTAGAATTTCAGAAATAGTGAAATAATCTCCTTTGTATATAGATAGAGAATATACAGTTTTTTCTAAATCTTTTATATCTTTTACCTTTTTTCTAAATAAAAATATTGCAGATTCGTAAGCATCATCTAAATGCTGTGTCCAAAGGGAAACCATAAAAAGATTTTTTCTCCAATATATGCTATCAGGAAATTTTTCTACTGCAAATTTAGCTAATTTATATGCATTTTCTAAATCTCTTGTTTGTAAAAATATTTGAAAAGAAAGTTTTAATAAATTTTCATCTATCGGAAGTTTTATATTTTCTTCAGTTTTTTTTATTTCTTTGAAAGATGGATTATTTTTTATATCTTCGGCATATATACTACAATTTAAAATTGCCATTAATAATAGAGTATATTTAATATTCTTCATTTTCATTTTAATGCCCCTACGCTCTTTCCATACATTATAGCAAGTTCTTTTGCATATTCTAATTTACCAGTTGCAATATAAAGTTTCATCAAAAATTCAAAATCGGCTTTATTGTGAATTAATAATTTTTCATTTCTTTTTGCCAATTCTGCTGCATCTGATAACATATTTCCTGATTGTAATGTTTTTATAGCTTTTATTATATATATTTTTCTTTTTGTAATATCTTTTTCGGCTAATTGTAAGTATATATTTGATGCTTCTTTATACTCCTTTTTTGCAATATATATTTTTGCAAGATTTTCATAATAAGTGATATTTGTCGGTTCAATTGATATTAATGCTTTTAGAGCTTTTAAAGCTTCGTCAAAATTAGATGTGGCTAATGCTTGTTTATAAACATTTTCAAGCCATATTTTTGCATTTTTAAAATCTTTTTCTTTTAAATACAATATTGCTAATTCTTTTGCAAAGAATAATGCTTTATCTGGCATTGCTAGTGATAAATAATCTTTATAAAGCTCTGCTAATCTTATTTTATCATCTTTAAATCCTTCTAATAAATTTTCAGCCATATTTGATAATATCAATCTATATTTTTGATTATTTGTTGCATAATATAAATTTTTATTTAATATGAATCTTAATAATACAGCTTTTGATGAAATATCTTCCTTAGGATAATTTCCCATCTTTTCTATTAAATCGTTTGCTTTATTGTAATCTCCTTTTCTTATGTAAAGTTCTAATAATCTTTCCCATATTGATATATCAGCAGGATTTGTTTTTTGTATCTTTTCAAGATAAGTTATTGTTAAATCTATATTGCTTTCTTCTTTTTGTACTAATTCTAATATTTTATCTGCCGGATATAATAAATATAAGATTATGATAAATATTACAAATAAAGCAACTATTTCCCTATATAAAATTACCGGCTCACTTTTTGGAACATTGTACATTTAGATTAACCTCTTTCTCTTCTGAGTTTATGATGAGTTCATCATTTATATTTTTTATATTTATATATTTATCTGATTTAATAACGCAATTTTTTGCATTTGAAAATATAACTTCAACCGGTAAATATCCTTTTAATTTTAAATAAAATCCATCTTTATTTTTTTCAAATTTTTCTATCATTGCATTGCTTTCTTTTAAATAAATATTATTCTCCGGTTTATCTTTTAAAACCAAATAATATTTATCACCATTTGATAAATGTATATATCTTTCATTATTGTAATCATTAAAACCTATTATTCCTACGCTTTCAGTAATTGAAGGATAACCTTTTGATTTTGGTATTTTTATTGTTCTTAATTTTCCATCAGTTTTGATTAACCAATTACCTTCTAAATCCTGTGCCAATACGGTATTGTAAAAATCTAAAGCTCTTTCTATCCATTGGGAAGCAAACATAGGAGTGATTTTTTGTGATAAAACATAATCATATACTTCTTTCAATGCTTTTAATGATGATAACTTTGAACCGGAATAAAAATGATAATAAACATTAATAGGTTTAATTCTTCTTGGTTTATCTGTTAATTTAAATGTTTGAATTACATTTACAAATCCGTGAAAATTGCTTGTCCACAGATTTGTATAAACATTTTCATTTTGATTTGGTGCATATATCTGATAATAATCTCCTTTTTTGACACCTATTGGATAGTTTTGAGCTAAATAAGGTTTTAGATTTGTCATTGTAGAACCGCCACCGTTCATATTCAAAAGACCTATTTGATAAGTAAGCTTTAAAGCATTTTCTGACGGATTACAATCACCTGTCCATAGGAACACTTTAACTTTTTTATCTTCCGGAGCCAATTTATTATTTATATATTCTGTAGAACCAATTATCTCTCTTTCTAAGGAAAATTTATAACCCGGTATATTCAGGTTATAACCTTCTTTTTCTCCTTCTACCTCCAAATTTTGCCATTTAAATGGATGGGAAAAAGAATGGTTTGCAATCTCTATATTTGGCATAGCAAATATCTCTTTTGCTATTTTTTCAAGTTTTTCAGATTCTTGAGGTCTAATTCCGTAAGGTGCTATCTCTCCTTCTATGATAGATACGGTAATAGGTATATCATATTTTTCAAAGATTTCTTCTTTTATTATTTGACTTGCATATTTAGATGGATTAAATACTGCTTTTTCTATAAAACCATCTCCATCTATATGTGAAAAAAATATTCTTCTTCCATTTTCTGTCGTTATATCAGGCGCCGGAATATCTTCCAATCTTAAAGCTTCTTTTATAAAAATAAATGGGTCTATAATAAATAGTTCATTCGGAGAAGAAATTAAAAAATTTTCTGAAAGTGCATATCCACCCCATTTTGTTATGGCAACAGGAATATGGATTTGATTAATACTATTTTCAAGCTCTATAACCGGTTTTCCTTCTTTTATAGAAAATAAAGTATCCGTATAGCTTGTATCTATCGGTGCTTCAAAACCTGTATATTTTTCTGCTTTTTTTATTTTAAAATCTTTTTTATCCTGATTTTGTGATATTTCTATTCCAAGTTGTTTCATATTATCTTCTGTTATATCAAATCCAAAATAATTTAAAAATAAAACTTTATTACCTTCATCTATTCTTTTTTTTATCCATTGAAAAAAATTTTCATTTTTGAAAGAACTACTTTCAGGAATTACAATTATTCCTGCATATCTATCTAAGGTCTTTTCCGGAAGGTTCTCTTTATCAGGATTTACTCCTTCTATCATATATCCCATAAATTCAAGTGCAATAGGTATAAGTCTGTAAGCAACTGTTTTGGAAAAATCCTTAGATGCTTCATCATTATAAATTACTAAAATTTTTCTTGGTTTATATATACAATTTCCTATACCTATGGTTTCAAGATTTATATCTGCCACATACGGAATAAATCCGAGGGATTTTATTTTTTTAGCATATTCTATGGCTTTTTGTTTATTATCGGTATAATCTATAACTATAATCTTTGCATTTATTACTTGTTTTACATAATTTAATTTATCAAGTAGCCATTTTGTATCAGAAAAAGAAGCATCTTTATATTTTTGATTTTTAAAATCGTAAGAACTAAATAATCCTTCTGCAACAACAAAATCAATAATACCATTAAAAGAGTTATCTATAAATTCAAATCCTCTATTGGTAAATATTTTTATATCAGGATATTTATATTTAACTTGTTTTACAAAATTTCCAATAGAAGTTGCATAAATATTCCATTTATCTTGTTTTACAACTTGCTGATAACTATCTAAGGTATCAAAAAATATAGCTCTATATCCTTTTTGATATAAATTATCAACTAATTTCATCAGAAAAGCTATATAATCTTGATTAGATACATCTGCTATATAACTTTTCCAAACTTTATTTTCACCTATAATCCATTCTTTTTTTATATTCTTGTAATAATTTCTATAAGGCTCTATTTCTCCTACTGATAAATAAGCAACATATTTTTTTTCTGCTTTATTTACAACATCCGGATCAACTACTATATAATCAAAAAGTTTTACTGCTTCTGGAGGAGGTTTATCCTTATAATAGAATAAAACACCACAATTTAAATTTTCATTTGCAAAACTTACACCATAAATAAAAAGAAATATAAATAATAATTTACTGTAAAGAAAACGTTTCATACTCAATATCATCTATATTCCTCCTTAATATAATAAGAGATACAATAAAAGAGATAAGTAAAGATAAAGCAAATCCATAACCGTAAAACATATATCCGGCTTTAATAGAAAGATAAGAAAAAATTCCATTTAAACAAAAGAATAATAAAGTTAAAAACAAACTTTCTCTTTTTCTATCAATATAAAAAAGTATAGCAAGAATAGCCATAAATGCTAATTGCAATTGAACACCTACTAAATCAATGTAAAATAATGGTAAATATAATAAAGGAATATTAAGTACCTTGAATATATCTTTTGAGAAGATATAAATTAAAATATTAAATATTCCTTGGGTAATGATAGTTTCTTTTATTGCTATACGAATAGTTTCAATCATATCATTTTTATATGTTATAATTTGCTCAAAAGTTCCATCTGTCCTAATGGCATTAAATAAATTATCATATTTTTCCGCAAAATCTGCCTCTAATCTATAAAAGAATATAGCCATTCCAGGAACTATTGACAGATACGCTAAGAAAATCGGTAAATCATAAACAATAGAAGCATTAAGTTTGCCTATTACATTATAATTTGTTTCCGGATGTATCCAAAATATAAATTTATCAATCCAAATACCGAGATTATAAAAAAGTCCAGCACCGGCAATAGAAAAATATATTCTATGTTTTTTATTTAATAAAAAATCAAGTTCAAATAATTTATCAGATTCATAATGTTTAACAATAAGATAAACTATAGAGAAAAATATAAAGCTATTACCTAAGAAAAAAGAAAACAAATATCCATCTAATCCAAATTTTCTAATTAAATAACTCAAAATTATAACAATTAGATATCCTATTGCAAAGAAAGAAACTATTTTTTTATATTCTTTCAGCCCAAGTAATAAAGAGTTAGAAAGCCAGATACCACATAATACAAGAAAAGAAGAAATAAAAAGAATTTTAAACAAATTACTCTGCTGGGGGAAAATCCATAATGATAAAGGAATAAAAACTAAAAGACCTACTAAAAAAGTTATAAACAAAACACCAAAATAATTAGGCAAAACCCTTTTATAATCTTTTTCAAAAAGTCTATCTGCAATATATCTTGTAAAAGATAGCTGAAAAAACCCTGTAAAAATCAAACTAAAAGCAATGAGATAAGTTATAACTACCTGAAATTGAACTATATCTGTATATTTTTTTGTAATATATATATTAACAATTCCAATAAAAACAATACTTAATATAGAAATAATCCAACTACCGGAAGATAAAACAGCAGAGTATCCGTAAACTTTGAGAATAGAAAGTAAACTGTTTTCCTTTAAGATTTTTCTAAGTTCAAAGCCTATTCCTGCCATCTTAATGCCTCATCATATACTCTTCTATAATTTTGGAAAAATAGTTCTTGAGAATAATATTTTTTTACCCTTTCCAATGCAGCTTTCTGACAGGCTTTCCATAAATTTTCATCAGTTAATAATTTTATATATTTATCTGCAAGTTCTGTAGGGTTTGCTATGGATGTTACAAATCCTGCCTGTCCTATTTCCTTATCTTCTTCATCTAAGGAGCCATATATTAAATCTTTACATGAACCTACATCAGTAGCTACAACCGGTGTCCCTGTTGCAAATGCTTCCAATATTACCAGTGGCATACCTTCACTGATAGATGTCAAAGTTAATATTTTTGTTTTAGGCAGTATTTCATCTATTTTTTGAAATCCAAGAAATTTTACATTATCTTCCAAAGATAACATCTTAACCATATCTCTGCATTCTTGCGCATACTCCTTATCTTCGTCTTCAGGTCCTACTATCCATCCTTGAACATCAGGAATTTTATCTACAACTATTCTAATAGCTCTTATAAAAGTTTTAATATCTTTTATAGGCACAACTCTGCCTATAAGTGAAATTGTTTTTAAATTTTTATATTTCTCTTTTTCAGGAACGAGTTTTATATATCTTTCTATATCAACACCATTTGGTATAACTTCTGTTTTTTCGGCTTTTGCTCCATAACTGATCTGTATCTGTCTTGCCCCTTCAAATAAAGATAAGATTTTATCTGCTCCTTCATAACAAAAATAGTTTATACCTTCAAAAAACTTTACCCACATATTTTTGATATAATTTTCTTCAATAGAACCTTTTAATAAATACGGTTTATGTTCTTTTACCCACTCAGCAGTAAGTAAATCTATTTTCCTTTCCCTTGTATAAATTCCATGTTCTGTAAGTATAAAAGGTTTTTTAAAACTAAATTTTAGCAAAGACCCCAAAAATCCAGCATAACCTGTTGAAGGACTATGGTATATTTTTGCAATATTTAAATTTTCTGCAATTTTCGTAATTTTCCAAATAGGATAATGTATATTCCTGACTGTCCAGAAATAATCAATAAATGGCAAATCGGGACAATGTTTCATATATTCATTTACAATTCTTTCAAAAGAAAGTTTGCTATATAAAAATTGAGGAAAATCAACCTCTTTATTGTAAAAATCTAAATTTTTCAAATATTTCGGTAATTCTTTCTTTTCTTTAAAAAAATTATGAAGTTCTTCTACTTTCTTAAAAGATTTTTTATTCCCTTTAAGCTTTCTTATCACAGGTTTATCAAAATTATCAAATAGATAATGGACTTCTAAATGTAATAAATTATCAGGAAGCTTATAGCCTATCTCACCATAATCTTCCTTTCTACTTCCCAAAAAAACCACACCAAATGTAAAATCTTTTAAACCGGATATTAGTTGATGTATCCAAGAAGATACTCCACCTTTTATATAAGGATATGTTCCTTCTGCCAATATCAAAATATCTACATTATCAGCTTTTCTTATATAGCTCATTATTTATTCCCATACTTCTAATATCGGATATAATTTAAAATCATATTTAGCAATATCCTTAATCTCTTGTAGAATTTCTTTTAATCTTTTGTATTCTTTTTTATAGAAATAAATTTCAGCTATATAAGGATAAACTTTTTCTTTGGGATATTTATATTTAATTGCTTCCAAAAATTTATTTAAAGCCTGTTCTAAAATTATTTTTTTTAAAAACTCTTTTTCTTTGTAAATTTCGAGTAAAACTCTTCCTTCTAAAAAGAATATTTCTGCATCTTCAAGACCAAATTTTTTGCTCTCTTCTATGTAATATTTTACCTTTTCAAGTAAAAATTTTTCTATCTCTTTGTCAGCTATTTCAAGATAAACTAATTCCCAATATAATTTGGCCAAATCTTTATAAATATAAGCTTTTTCTAAATTATCTAACTTTTTTTCTAATATATCTAATTTCTCTTTAATTTCTCTATTAATCTTTGTTTCAATTTTATTTATAATACCAAAACTCATCAATCTAATTTCGTCATCTTTTTCAGAAAGTAATGTTTTTATTACTTGAATAGCTTCTTTTGATTTAAATTCAGATAAAAGAGATACTAATTTTAGTTTTGTAGCTTTTTGAGTTTTTCCTGTTAAAACTTCTATAATTGCAGACTCTCCGAATTGTCTTTTTACAGAAGGAAACTCAAAAATTTCTGAATAAGAAAATTTATCTAAAAATTTTTCTTCTGGTTTTTCCTGGTGTCTAAGTAACCACAAAACGATGAAAATAAAGAATATATATCCAACTAACAATGTAGCAATTTGAATTAATGTTACAAAAAATATAAAAAATATCTTATTGTTTCTAATCTTAAATTTTATAGGGATTAGGGGATAAAGAACCAAACTGAGTATAAAACTTGCTAAACTATGGAAAGTATAAAAAACTATTATCCCATATAAATTATTCATTAATAAAAAAGCTATTGCAGACATTTCTAATAATAAGGAAATAGATAATTTTTTATAATTCATAATTAATATTTCCATATTTTATTTATATTTTTCTCTTCTAATTTAATAATTTTGCTATAAAATAATTCTATATTCAATTCTTGATATAATTTTTCTTTCATCCTTTCTTGAAAAGCTTTTGCACCTGATAAAGGCACAAAAGGTAATAAAACAATGGCAATATCTCCTTGTTTGCAAACCATATCTACGGTCCTTATATTATTCTCTATAAATTCAAAAAATTCTTCTTTATCTATATTAAACTTTTCATAATATTTAAACATTACTAAATGGGTTTCTATACCAAAATCTTTTTGTAATTTGGTTAATCTATCAACTTCATACATAAACTCCGGCTCACATAAACTAATATCTCTATATTTTTCTACGGATTTTTTATATGTTAAGAAATCTGCAAATAAAGAAATTATTATAGATATAACCATTATATTTTCCTTATTAAAATTTAAAAAAGGCATTTCTTTTATTATGAATAATCCTGTTATTTCGTTTTCCATATTTATAGCCGGTATAACGGCAAGATATTCTTCACCAAGCTCTTCCTTATTTATATTTTCTGCAATATATACGGCTCTTTTTTCTTCTATGGCAGTTTTTATCATCTCATCATCTTGATTTATACTAAATTTTTCTCCAATATAAGCTAATATTTGATTATCTTTTAAAAATAATGCTTGTTTAACATCAAATAACTTAACAATTATTTTCATGACTTCTTCTGCAGCTTCTTTTTCATTTTGTAAAGTAAGATTTTTTATATCATATAAAATAGCCCTTAAACTAACCGGTTTTAAAATATAACTTTTTTCAAGTTGGTCGTGGGACAATTTTAAAGAATAAAAAGCATTTCTAAGTTGGTTAATTTTAGATTCTATATATTTATTTTCTTCTTTTAGTCTTTTAAAACTTTTTTTATAAAAGAAATTAAATTCACCGGCAATTAATACAACCACCAAATTTTCTAAAAAATAATATATTGGAAATGGATGATAGTAATAATACATAAAAACAGCAAATAAAAATATAATTAATAACCCTATTGCTAAACCATAAAAAAGAGTTAAAGTTAATAAAAATATAAGAAGGAAGTTTATTTCTTGCTTTATTAAAAAAGGGTCTGTCTTATTGTAAAAATATCCTATACCAAAATATATTATACTAAATAAAATTACCTCAAAAAGGATACCTATTGTAAATAAATCTGTTTCAACTCTAAAAAATCTTTTTAACATCAAAAATTCCTAAATAATTCATTTATCAATTTTTGTCCAATAGTAGTAATAGACTCATGTCCCCAGCCAGTTTTAGAACCAACAGCAGACCACACTACTTTATCTGATTTTAAATCAATAAGATTAAGAGAAATATTTACAGCCGGCTCTCCATCTATTCCTGTTTTATATCTAAACTCATTAACTTCTCCGATTAAAATATAATCACCATTACTTTTTGCTAACTCTTTATATCTGTCTATATCAATATTTTCATCATCCTTTGTTTCTATATAAACAACATCATAACCTTTTGTTTGTAAAATATTTCTAATAATACTTGATACTCTTTTACCGGCATAGATAGTTTCCGTATTATTTTTTAATGGCAAAATAACAATTTTTTTATCTTTTTCTAATTTTGTATTTTGAATATTTGTAACTGTAGAGCAAGACAATAAGAAGAATGCTGATATAATTAAGATTGCAAATTTTCTCATTTTATTAACCCCTTTTTAAATTGTTTATTAAAATCAATTATTTTCTATTCTCTCCATTTGATAGAACAACCCATAGATGGATATGGAACAGGAGAGATTGGTTTTCCTTCTGCCAAATTTGTTATTGCTTCTTTTAATTCTTCTTTTGTAACTTTTGATTCATCTTGCCAGTTGTCATCTATTCTTCCATGATATACAAGTTTATGGTCTTTATCAAAAAGATATATATCCGGTGTGCATTGTGCTTTAAATGCCTTTGCTACCTCTTGGGTTTCATCTACAAGATATGGAAAATCTATTCCCCATTCTTTAATTTTTTCTATCATTTTTTCCGGTGCATCTTCCGGATAATCAGGATGGATATTCGGATTTATAACTACGGTATTTATTCCCAGCTCTCTTGCATACCTTGCAATTTTTATAACCCTTGGCCAAACTGCTAAAGCATAAGGACAATGATTACAACTAAAAATCACAAGCAAACCTTTTTCACCATAAAGCTCATCACTAAAATATTCTTTGCCAAAAGGGTCTTTTAATCTAAATTTTGGCATTTCTGTTCCAAGTGGTATATCAATTGAATACATCAAAGCCATTTTTTTATACCTCCTATCTGAGATTGTAAAATTTCATATCTTCAATCAATTTATCTATCTGTATTTGTCCCGAAGCAAAAGCCTCACCTAAAAATGAGTATGTTATTAAACTTCCAAAAACAAAACCTGCCAATCTACTTATTTTTCCATAATCTCCCATTGCTATTGCAACTATATTTTTATCTTTATTTTGGTTTGTGATACACAATATTTTAGCCACATCTTCAAAGCTATTTGCTTTAAATGCAAATTTTATAATATCTGCACCTAAGTTATAAGCTTGATTTATTATTTGCTGTATATTATCAGGAGTTTTTTCAAAATCATGATAAGATATAAGGGCATATTTACCATTTTCTTTCGCAAGCTTTATAACTTTTTCCCTTATATCAAAAGATGTTAATTCTATATCAATTATATCGGTATATTTTACAATCTCTTTAAAAATTTCATATCTATTTTGGATAAATTTACCGCCTTCTTTTTCAGACCTTATTGTAGATATTGATTTTAAATCTTTAGCTTTTATATATTTTAATATATTGATTATCTCTTCTATATTAATTTTGTTAAACTGGTCTATCCGAAGTTCTATAATATCTGCACCTTTCTCTTTTGCTATATCTATATTTTTATAAATATTTTCATCATTTAAAGGTATTGCAATTAAAGGTTTTTGTTCAAACATAGTTTTACCTCGGTTATAAATTTTCTAATTAATATTTTAACTTAAGATTTTTAAAAAGTTATCTATCAACTCTTTTATAGATAAAGAAAATGCCGATGACGGATTTCTTTTGATTGCCGGTTCACATTTACCTTCCGATTCTGTTACTACAATATCAGAAGGTACAAAAGCTATTATCCGATTACTTGATTTATGTTTTATGGCTAAACTAAATTCTTCTGCTATTTCAGTTGCTTCTACTTTATTAACTATTACATAAAAATTTTCAAGATTATTTTCTTTTAAAAATTCTAAAAATAGATAAAAAGAAGCATAAGAAGCAGGATCCGGATTAACTACTATAAAGAAATAATCAGAATTCTTTAATAAAGCTTCATTTTGTTTAGAGATTCTTGGAGGAGTATCAAATAAAACAAAATCAAACGATAATTCTTTTATCTGATTAATAACTTCTTTAAAGCTTTCAGAATCGAAAAGTTCTTCATATTTTTCAGTATATCTTAAACTTTTTAATCCGGTTGGTATTATAAAAAAATTATTATTATCCAAATAAGGTTTGATAATAACATCTTTTAAAGCAACATCTCCAAATAATACTTCAGAAAAACCTTTGCTGAAATCTGTACATAAAAAAGATGATATACTGTTTTGAGGATCTGAATCTATAAGTAAAACTTTATATTTTGTTGATAATCCATATGCAATATTTAAAGCTACTGTAGATTTTCCTACACCTCCTTTTAAAGAAGCTACTGTTATAATCATTTTATTATTTCCTTCTCATATTTTTGTAAATCCTGTCTATTTAATCTATTTTTCTGGTCAAAATAATAATTAATTCCCATCATATAAAAAAGTTCAGAGTAAGATGCTGTTTTTCTCAAATCTAAACCTCCATATGCAGATATCCTGCTGGTTAATAGCTTTTCAATTGCAAAAAATCCATCAAATGCAAAGGTATTTTCTGTATATTTGGAAGTTTTTATACTCAATAATCCGGCCATTATTTTTGCCATTAAGCCGAAAGAGCTATCCTTAGAAAAATAGTATCCTTCATACATAGGAGCTAACATAAGATAACTTTTAGGAGAAAAATATCCTCCTTCTCCATAATAAAAAGAATCTTCATCTTTCTTATAAGACATAAATTGTGTATATAAGCCAACATAATCTTTTGTTAAAATATTTTCTCCTATATATATTTTTGGTAAAAGTATGACATCTATCTTATCATTCTTATTTGTATTTTCACCTTCCAATTTACCATATCTTAAACTAGAAAATATCAAACTATCATTTTTATCAAGCATTCTTTCATAATTTACTCCTAATCTTGTTTCTGTAACTCTACCCCAAGAATTGTTAGAATGTGGATCCTGTGCTCCTACATAAGATAAAAGTGTATTTTTTTCACTATATCTTCCAGCTTCAACAGTTATTTTATTATCATCTAATACTTTTCCTATTTCAAAATTACCAAGGAATGTTGATTTTACTGCTGTATTTCCTATAGGAGAATATGAAAGCTCTGCCCGTAAGATATAATCTCTATTATATTTAATTCCTAAGAATGGTTCTAAACCGGAGGCAGAAGTATCCGTATCTCTTATAACAGGGTTATCTACGGTTCCAAATTTTGTATAGTCTGGTTTTCCACCTGAACTTATGAATGGATAATATGCACCGTAATATAAAGCTAAATCCGGTTTTAAAAAGTATTCACCTTTTACAAATGGAGAAAAAATTAGTAATTTTCCGGTTCCTATATCACCACTTTTATATCTAAATTTTCCACCAATAGATACATTTGATATATAATTTTGCTTGCTTTCTTCTATCATTTTTTTAACTTGCTCTATTTTTTTATTTATATCAGAATTTTCTTGTTTATCAATATATGCAACATCTTTTTCCGGAATATCTGAAGAATTATAATTTATTCTTTCATTTTTTTTTAAATCAAAATCTGTATCTATCTGTTGGATAAATGGGTTTGGTATTATTGTTTTAGGTTTTTCTATTGTTTTAGGCTGGGTTTGTATAACTTTTGTTTCTTCAGATTTAGGACTAAATTCTGTAACTCTTCCCTGATTTTTTAAAATTTTAGCATTTTCTAAAGTCTTCTCTGCTTTTTTATAATCTCCTATTGAAGCATAAATATTTGCTACATCTACTAAAATTTCCGGATTTGTGCTGTTTTCTAATTTTTGAAGAAGTTGTTTTAACTGCTCTTTCTTTCCAGTATTCAGATAAACATATGCAAGTCCTATGGCAATTTTTTCATCTCCGGATAAAGTATAAGATGTTTTAAAGTTATCTTCTGCACATTGATAATCTTTTAATTGATAAAAGCTCCATCCTACCATAGCTATTAAGTCAGAATCTTCCGGAAATAACAAAATTCCTTCTCTTGCTACTCTTAGAGCCATTTCATAATCTTTATTTTCATATAAATAAGTTGCATACTTTATATATAAAGCTTTATAAAATTTTTTTAACTCCCTTTGTTGTTCTAAAGATAATTTATTTATATCAATGTCTTCTAATATGGTTTTAATTTGTGCAAAAAGATTTAAATCTAATAAAGCATATAAAAATTTAATCTTTATATCAAAATTATCTTTAGCCAAGGAATAAGCTTTTGAGTAATAATTGAATGCTTCTTTTTTGTTTCCTTTCTTTTGATATATATCTCCAATTCCAATTAGAGCTAATGTATTATCCGGCTGGGTTTTTAATATATTTTCATATATTCTTTTAGCCTCATCTAAATTGCCTTGTTTTTTTAGTTCCTCAGCTTTATTTAGATAATAAATAGCGTAAATTTTTTCTTTATCTTCTACTTTTATTCCTTTTCTTTCTAATTTCTCAATAATTTCTATAGCTTTATCATAATTTCCTTCTTTTATATAAACCAATTTTAGACCTTGTAAAGCATAAATGTTATCCGGTTCTAATATTAGAATATTTTCATAAAAATCCTTGGCTTTTAGATAATTTCCTTGCTCTGTATATAAATTTCCAAAAGCAAGCAATACATTTATATTAGAAGGATATTTATTATATAATTCTTTTAATTTGGCTTCAGCTTCATCAAATTTTCTTTCCTTTATCAATTTATTTATATTTTCAATTTCTACATAAAGATAAATATCAGATAAATTTTTTAATCTTTCTTTTGGTAATGTTGAGATAACTTGGTTCAATTCTTCTTTTTTATTTAACCTATTTAATGTTATTATATAACCTTTTAAAATATCATCATTATCCGGATACCTATCATAAAGATTTTTAAATATTAAATAAGCTTTTTCATAATCTTTTGCATTTATGTATGCATATCCTATTCCGATGTCTGCTTTAATATCATATTTATATTCTTTTGCATTTTTAAATAAAGATATAGCTACTAAAGGTCGTGTTTCTATATTTGAATATCCTTGATTTATATAATATGCAAAACATGCATCATCCCTTAAATTTTTAGCATCTTTTCTTTTATTTAATTGATAAGCTTTTTCTAAATAGCTACAAGCACTTTTAAATTCGTTCTTTTTTAAATTAATTATTCCGAGTACAAAATAAGCATCAAAAGATTTAGGATTTTTTCTTAATAAATTTTGGGCTATATCTTCTGCTTTATCTAAATTTCCACTATTTAAATTTTCATATAAAAGTTCTACAGAATTTTTTTCCGGACTTTCTATTGATTTTTCTTTTTTTGATGTATTTGTTTGAATATTATCTATATTTTCTTTTGTTTCTTCTTTTTTGATAGGATATATTTTACTTTCCATAAATTCTAATATATCATCTTTCTGTTTTGGTTGAGTAATTTCTTTCTTATCAGAAGATGTAGATATTTGGTAATCTTGATTTTTAGGATAAACAATCCTTGATTTATCTATATTACATTCTCTTATAAAAGCATCTTTAAAACTGCTTTTCAACTCTTTCAATAAACTTGATGCTTCATTTCTATTTTTAAATGCTCCTATTAAAAGCTTAAAATATCCATCTATTTTTTCTATTCTTGCAAAAGGATAATTTTTTATATTTTCATATTTTGATAATAAATCTTTGCTAAGATTTGTTGAAGCACCAAGTTGTATACAAAATAAATTTTTTCCGGCTAAATCCTCTTCTACCTTTTTATCAGCTTTATAAACAGTTTTATCTTTTTGTTCTTTTTTTTCTGCTTTTGTTTTATCAATTCTTTCCTTTGCAAATGCTTTATCCTCTCTTTCTTTTTTTAATATTGGTTCAGATTTTTCTTCTTTTGTAATTTCTTTATAAAACTGTTCCTTTTTTGGTTCTTCTTTATTTTGTGCTGATTTTTCTACTGGTTTTTCTTCTTTTTTGGTTTGTTCTGATTTTTCAATAAATGAAGGTTTATCTTCCACTATATAAGAAATAATATTATATCTTCTAAGATAATCTCTTGCTCTTAAAAATTCATATATATCATCTTTTCCATCACATATAATAGCATCTTTTAATATAATGCAGTTATTAAAACCTATTCCTTGGAGTATTTTTAATTTTTCATTTATTTCTTTTTCAGATTTAACCGGTATCTTTAAATAAAAAGCAAAACTAAAATTAAACAGAAGCAATATCAACATTAAAAATTTAACAGCCATCATTTACCTCTTTTAAGCCCTTTTTCAATAAGATCAAGAGCTTCACAAAAATAATTGTTTTTATCTATCTCTTTATTCTTTTCGTAAATTTCTAAAAGTTTTTTATCATTATAAATAAAATAAAACCATCTGTATACACAATAAGGTGAATTTTCTTTTGTTTGAGGAGTTCCATCAAGGAAAAATTTAATTGGTATATAACCTTCTTTTTTATAAAATTCAATAACTTTCTGGAAAGTACCTGAGCTTCTTATTATATCCACATTTTCGTCAAGATATGCATATAATATTATTCTATAAGTATCAATATCTACATAATTTGTTACTTTGCAAATATTTTTACTAAATAAGGAGTAATCAACCGAGAAAGGAATATCTCTTATTGAGTAAATCCGGTTTAATGTATAGTTATATAACTTTTCCCATATCTCATCAGCTGTATAATTATAAAATTCATTAAAGATAAAAGGTATATAATAACTTGGTATTAATGTAATTGTTCCTTCATTTTCATGAATAAAACCATATTTTGCCGGTATTAATAAAATATTTTCATTATTATCCCACAAAATTGGCAAAATAAGCTGTTTTATTGCCGGCAAAATTTGATTAAATAAATTAATATATTTTTCATCTTTCCAAGTTTTATAAGCCATTAATAAAGAATATGCTATAAATAAATCTCCATCCAAGGCATTATTTTTATCTATAACTTTACCACCATTCCAATGCCAATTAAAAAGTTTATCTTCTCTTTGTAAATTATTTATACTCCAATTTAACATCTTGTCAAAAGTATATTTATCATTATTTAAAACTGCTATTAGCATTCCATATCCCTGAGCTTCTGAAGTAACCCTATAATTATTGTAAGGGTCAACTATATATTCATTATTTTTCATAAATTTAGCTTTAAAACTCTCCCAATCTGCCGATAATACAGGTTTAACTAAAAAGATAGCAATTATGCTAAATATTAGATACCTAAACTTCACCTTCTAATCTCCTTTTTTCCCTTATATCCAATATCTTCTTAAGGATTATTGCTATTAGTATAATAATTGCTACTGCTATTATGAAAAATACAACAGGAGAAGTGTATCCTATTCTATAAATTATATATTTAATAAAAGGTAAATTCCCTACAAAATATTTATCTCCTAAGGAACCACTATATATATCAAATTTTTCCCAATCTACAACAGATATATCCCCTTTTATTTTAGCTGAATATTTAGGCTCATATAATAATTGAATAGAGTTAAATAATGCATTATTGTCCCTTGAAATTATTAAAAATACTGTTTTATTTTCTGAAAAAGGAGATTTACCCATCGTAAATATAACTTCATTCTGCAGGCTATTTTTTTCTGATAAAACTGCCCTTAAATTTTCTAATTCTTCTAATTCCTCTTTACTCAAAAGTTTCCCTTCTATCTTTTCTCTTATCAACTCAAAAATTCTATATTTTAAGGTAATATTGTTTGAAGATACTTTTATCGGTGTATTTTCAAAAAATACAGGGTCAAAATTGTTTCCTATTAGAATTAAATTTTTATTTTTATTAACCCTTTGTATATCTGATGTTACAGATATATTATAAGGAGATACTGCAGTTTTCTCTCCTATATAAGCCATCAATGTAAACATTGCAGATAATGTTTCATCTTCAACATTTGATAAATATATCTGCGTATCTGATAAATCCGGATATATGCTAAATGGGAAAGCTTGCATTGTAAAATATTCCATATAAGGCATTTCTACCCAATGTGGTAAATCCGGTAGTTCTATATATGTTTCTCTTGAAAATACAGTTCCTTTTAATGCTTCTATATTTGGAGCTACACAAAATCCTTGATTTCTTGGCATTAATGCATACTGCACTGTTATTTTATTTTTTCCTGGTTTTAGCATATATACCGGAATGGATAGCTTTAAATCTTCCATTATAGTTCCATAATCTTTTTTTACTTTTATCTGTCTTAAAAATTTATCATTAACAAAAATATTTATTACCGAGTCATCTCTAACTCCAGGGCCATAATTGTAAAACAAATGGAATGTAAATTTTTCTTTTCCTGAAATAAATAAATCTACCGGAATTTCAAAATTTATATCTAAAGTTGGTGGGAAAAATCCATAAAATACTGTATCCTGATATCCTAAGCTTTTTAAATGAATTTTTTTATCTAAAGGAATTAAGTTAGGAGATTGATAAGGTTTGATATTGAAATTTTTAAACTCTTTTATGCTTATATTTTCTCCTATAAATGCTTCTGCATTTAAAGATATGAAAGTATTTATAACATTCTCAAGTTCATCTATAGATGGAGCATTTATAACTACAACTGCTTTTGAACTATCATACGGATTAGGAACTAAAAATATATTCGGGATAATATCATTGTTTATATTAAGTATCTGCTTAACATAATCTGTAGTTCCTATTATAAATGTATCTCTATCTTCCGGTATTTTAGATGTATAATTTATATTGATTTTTCTATATTTAATATACCTTCCTATATATCCTGCAACCTTAGCTCCAAAAGTTATCATTTTATCTGATTTATTTTGTGTCATTATTGCAAATTTTAAAGGATTATACTGTTTAATATCTAAAACATAATCTCTCAAAAAGATTATATTATTTTTTAATGGTTTTTCTTGATAATCTAATCTTAAATAGCTATAATCCCAATAAATTTTTGTCCAGAGCTCAGGACTTGCCTCATATTCACAACAGTTAACACAATAATGCTGTGAAGTTTTAATTTCCAATTGATTATAATCTTTTATTAATGAGATAGGAATCTTTATATCTTCAACCAATGTATCAATTCTCGGATCATATCTTTTTTGAAATACCAAAACTCCGTTAAAAAACACAGATATAAAACTTCTTTCAGGTACAAGAGCCTGAGACTTGCTCAACTCTAAATGTAATGTGGCTTCATTTATTATATATCTATCAGGAACCGGTATAGTTAGAGAGGCATATCCAGACATTCCTCTTAAAATATCAACATTAGGCAAAAAAGTATCTAAATAAACTATGTCGGTTTTTGCATAGCCATAACTAAATATTAGAAGGTTTAAAAATACAATAATCCTCTTTATTATAAGCTGCACAATTATCCTCCATTATTTTTATAGGTCTATCAAATATTAAGGAAAAAGTTTTAGAATAGAATTCAGAGAAGAAAAAACATACATTCTGTTTAGATTTTTCTTTTAGCATTAAAGCAAAAGGAGAATTATAATGTATAATATAAAAACTACTTTCTTTTTCTTTTATGGCTATTTTTACGGCTCCCAATTTATGATAATCCAAGAATTGATTTAATGTTATAACCATATTTTTTAAACTATCAATAGAAATAGAATAAGATTTCATACTCATAAATAAAGATTTATTTTTTTCAAAAAATAACTCTGCAGATTTTTCTGTTAAAACTCTAAAATCATCCATATCTCCTACTTTTAGAATGATTTCAAAAAAACTTCCTATCAATGAATTTTTATAAATTTCCTCATAAACAGAACCTTTTGGAATAAAGATTTCTTCTACCATGGAAGGTTTTTCAAATATTGATTTTTCTAAATTTTCTTCAAATTTCTTGCTAAATATGCCCATACCTTATCTCCTTGAGATTTTAAATTAATAAGAATATTGTAAAACAGTTTCTTTATTTCATTTATAAATTCTTTTGTTGCTAAAATATAAGCTCTTCTAAAATTTATTATCGCTATTTTAGTTAAAAATTTTAATGAATAAATAGGAGATGCTTCCTTATCAGGATCCCAGAATTGCCATATTGTACTATCCGAGTAAACAATTTCTACTAATTTTCTAAACGATTTTAAATCTTTTTCAACATTGAAGAAAGTAGCTCTTATATTTTTAGAATTGGCATTTACTACTTTCCCTTCTATTGTAAATAATATACCTCTTATATCTTTTATGGCAAATTTTATATAATTATCTCTTATTTCTGATAAATAATTTGTTAAATCTTGGTCTGCTTCAATCCATATGCCGGTTAAAGAGATATCTTTAATTTTTCCGGAAAAAGTTTTGTTATTTACATAAACAAAAGCAAAATCATCTGAAGGTATCCTATATGCCCTTCTTCTCTCAGGTTTTTCTAACATAGATATAATACCCAATGCAAGTATAAGAAAATTAAATGTTTGCCAGAATAATGTTATTAGGATAGTTCCTCTTTCATCCGGATATTCTATCCATCTATAAACGGCAAAAAAGAATGATAATACAGTAAGATTAAATAAAATATAAATAGGTTTATAAAAAGGATTTAAAAATTCCTCTTCTATGTTTTCACCTTTTGGAGTTACCTTAAAAGTAGGTTTTCTTGGATTGATAAAGACACTTAAAATTGCAGGTAAAATAAATAAGCTTTGCAATGCTTCATATAATTCTGAAAAGAAATTCCACCTTACCCGTGCATATAGATAATTTGATAATAATACAGATCCTATAAAATGAGGAATTGCATAAGCAAGAGATTCCTCCAAAGTTGCATCATATATTCTGGCTCCAAAAAACAGGTAAAAGGTTGGTGCGATTAAAAATATTGCCCTTGCAATTCCGAAAAACCAGAAAAAACTGGAATTTAAATATCCTATCTTTTGATACCATTTTAATCCTTTTTTTAATAATGGATTTTTTAATAAAAATATCTGCACCATTCCCTGTGCCCATCTTGACCTTTGAACAATAAATGATGAAAATGTTTCAGGCTGAAGACCATAAACCATCTTCTTTCCAAAATAAGCACTATCTAATCCTCTAGAATGAAGCTCAAGGGCTGTTTCTGCATCTTCAGTGATTGTTGTTCCTTGAACTCCACCAACCTCATTTAAATATTTCCTTCTGAGAATCGCTGCTGAGCCACAGAAAAATGAACATGACCAAAAATCAAGACCTTTTTGAATAAATTTATAAAACATATCATTTTCTGAAGGTACTTTTCTAAATAATTCTAAATTTTTTTCTATCGGGTCAGGATTTTGAAAGCTGTGCGGTGTTTGAACTAAAAACAGTTTTGGATATTTTAAGAAGAAACCTACCGTATTCCTTAAAAAATCTTGAGTAGGGATATGGTCACAATCTAATATAAGAATTAAATCTCCATCTGTTTTTTTTAAAGCTTCATTTATATTTCCGGCTTTTGCATGTAGATTTTTTTCTCTTGTAAGATAATAAATATTAGTATTAGCATTTTTAACAAATTCTTTTAAAGCATTTGCCCTTTCTATATTTTCTTTCCTTTTTTCCGGATCAGGGTCATTTAGCTTTTGAGTTGTACCACCATCATCTAATATATATACTTTAAATTTATCTTTTGGATAATCTAAAGATGATGCAGCAAGTGCCGTTATTTTTACAACATCCACAGGTTCATTATAAGTTGGAATAAATATATCTACAGTTGGGAGTTCTTCCGGTTTATACGAACGAATATCAATTCTATTTCTTTCTAAAAGCCTTAATGCTATAAATGCTCCCAAAACGGCTATTATTATAGAGTAAAACTCTGCAAAATATAAAAGCATAGAAAGGATAAAATTTAAAATATTATCTGTGTTTATAGTATTGAATGTTCTCCAATAAAAATACCTTAAAGTTATAAATAAAGTAGAAAAAATTACTATCAATTTTATATATTCGGTTCTATGTCTGAAAATAACAATTAAAACTCCAAAAAATAGAAGTGAAATGATAAGCTGGTTTAAAGTTTGCGTTGGAAGCGTAATAAAAAATCCATATATGAGAAGTAAAATAACTAAAGCTATTTTAGCAATTTTTTCATTATTTATTAAATTAACAACTAAATTATATATTACTTTCATTTTTTCTAAGCAAACTCAAAAATTT
Source organism: Venenivibrio stagnispumantis (assembly GCF_900182795.1). Taxonomy (NCBI): domain Bacteria; kingdom Pseudomonadati; phylum Aquificota; class Aquificia; order Aquificales; family Hydrogenothermaceae; genus Venenivibrio; species Venenivibrio stagnispumantis. The sequence goes on along the minus strand of NZ_FXTX01000001.1, from coordinate 37,522 downwards.
TGATATAGGATAGTCATCTTTACTTAATGATAAATCCTCAAGATTCCTTAAAAAATTTTGATTAACTCCTTCTTTTTCTAAAAATTCTATTATTTTCCATTTTTGTTTCAACTTTTCAAATTCTGCATCTATATAAAAAACCGGTGCTTCGGATATATTTTCCATAATTTCTCCTTTAAAAATTGATGTTAATATACTTATCGGCTTTTCAGTTAATACTCTTTAATAATATAAAACTTTTTTGCAAACTTTTTATGAATATATTATAATGTTTTTTAATTAAATTTTGGAGGAGATTAATGAAATTACCGGCAAAGTTGGTAGAAAGAATAGCCGGTTCCATAGCAGATGAATTACTTAAAAAGCATATAGTGGAAGCTGATGATGAAAAGAAATTCAGGGAAGATATTTACAATATAATTTCCCAAGCAATAGAAGAAGAAAAACAGCTTGAAGAGGAGGCTGAAAGATTAGTTCAGGAGCATATGGAGATATTAGAATCGGAAGAAATCAGATACAGAACAGCTGTAATGAAAGTTAAAGAAAAACTTGCAGAAGAAAGAAATATCCATTTAGAACCGGAAGAAAGATTAAACCAAATAGCCCACAGAATAAAAAGATATTTAGAAACAGAACCATCTGTTGAGATATTTGAAGAACCAAACAAGATAAGAAGAATGGTGCATGAAAGATTAAAAGAGATAGTAAAACAAGAAAAAGAGATAGATAAGGAAGTAAGAAGTAGAATAAAATCTTATTCAAGGAAAATCTTAGAAGGAACTCCTGAATGGAAGATTTTATATAGCAGAATATATGAAGATGCTTTAAGAAGGAGAGGTTTATTATAGAAACTCCTTTTTAAAAAGAGGTGATTTTTGAAGGATTTGCCTTATTCTAAGAAAGGTTATGAGATATTTTTTAAGTTAAAACCTTTTATAAAAAAATTACTCAGAATAAAGGTAGAAGGTGCTGAAAATATACCGGTTGAAGGGGGATGTATTATTGCTTCAAATCATAGAAGCCATTTAGACCCACCGGTTTTAAATACAATTTCTCCAAGACCTATTTTATTTTTGGCTAAAAAAGAACTATTTGAAATTCCTGTTTTATCATGGTTTATAAAAAAAGCAGGGGCAATACCTGTTAAAAGAGATAACAGAGATTTAAATACATTAAAAACAGCTATAAAACTTTTAAAAGAGGGACATTGCATAGGAATTTTCCCTGAAGGAAGCAGAGCAAAACCGGGAGAGTTTAGAAAACCAAAATCAGGGATAGGATTTTTAATAGAAAAAGCAAAAGTTCCGGTTATACCTGTGCTAATAGAAGGCACAGATAAAGTACTACCTGTAAAGTCAAAATTTCCTAAATTATTTAAATATGATATTCATGTAAAAGTCGGAAAGAGAATTCATTTTGAAGGAATATCAAGTTATGAACATATTGCAGAAAAAGTTATGGATGAAATTAAAAATCTAAAAAGAGGTATCAACAATGGCTAATATAATAGTTGCAAAAACAGCAGGATTTTGCTTTGGAGTAAAAATAGCAGTAGATATGGCAAAAGAAGCCGGAGAAAAACTTGGCTCTGCTTATACAAATGGCCCGATTATTCATAATAAACAGGTTGTAGAGTTTTTGGAAAAATTAAATGTAAAAGAACTACCGGATAAATCTGTTTTAAAAGAAGGAGATACGGTAATTATCCGTTCCCATGGAGTCCCACCGAAAACAGAAAGAGAGCTAAAAAGCATAGGTGTAAATTTGCTTGATGCAACCTGTCCATTCGTTAAAAAAGTGCATGATAAAGTTAGACAACTTGCAGAAGAAGGCTATTTTGTGGTTATTATTGGAGAGGAAGGACATCCGGAAGTAATCGGAACTCTTGGACATCTTGAAGAAGTCGGAGGACAAGGAGTAGTAGTAGAAAATTTTGAAGATTTAGTAAAAAAACTCCCAAGAAGAAACAAAATAGGAGTAGTTGCCCAAACTACACAAAATGAAGATTTTTTCAGAGAAGCAGTAGGTTATATAGCAGAAAATAGCGATGAAGTAAAAATATTTAATACAATATGTGATGCAACATCTGTAAGACAAGAAGAAGTTAAACAAATTGCCCCAAATGTTGATATAATGATAATAATAGGAGGAAAACATAGCGGAAATACCCAGCGTTTAGCACAAATATCTAAAGCATTAAACCCAAATACTTACCATATAGAAAAAGCCGACGAATTACAAGAAGAATGGTTTGAAGGAAAAGAAAAAATAGGAATATCAGCCGGTGCATCTACACCGGATTGGATAATAAATGAAGTTGTAGAAAAAATAAAACAGATAAAAGGAGTTTAAAAATGGAAGAGTTTGAAAAATTAATTCAGCAATATGAAGCAGAAAGCTTTTATCAAAAAGGAGAAAAAATAAAAGGAAAGATTATTAAAATCCAAGATGATAAAGCTTATATAGATATAGGACAAAAGATAGAAGCAGTTATACCGGTAAATCAGATAGAAGGATATAAAGAAGGCGATGAGATAATAGCTATTTTTACAGGGAAAAAAGATAAAGATGGATACTTTATTCTTTCAAGAAAAGGCATAGATATACAAGAAAAAATAAAGTTCTTAAAAGAAGCTTTTGAGAAAAAATATAAATTAAGAGGAGAAATAGAAAAAGTATTAGAAAAAGGATATATTGTTGATATAAAAGGCTTAAAAGCATTTATGCCAAAATCAGAAAGCTCTTTAAATAAAGAAGAACAACTTTTTGAAAATATGCCGGTTGAATTTTATATAATAAATCTAAATACATCTAAAAAATATCCAAAAATAATCGTATCAAGAAAAAAAGTTTTAGAAGAAGAAAGAAAAGCAGAAAAAGAAAAATTATTATCTTTAATAAAAGAAGGACAGATAATAAAAGGAAAAGTTGTAAAAATAACAGATAAAGGTGCAGTTATAAATATAGATAATATCATTTATGCATTTTTACCAAAGCATTTAATCTCATGGGATAAAAATAAAACCTTAGAGCCAAATCAAGAGATAGAAGCCATTGTAAAAGAAAAAAAAGAAGATAAAATCATTGTTTCAATGAAAGATTTAGAGCCAAATCCGTATGAGAAATTTAGCATAGGAGATATAGTAGAAGCTCAGATAAAAGAAATAAATAAATATGGTTTAGTAGTAGTGGTAGATAATGCAGAAGGATTTATTCCTGCATCTCATACAAGCCATTTTGGTTATAATATGAAAAAATTCCAAATAGGACAAAAAATAAAGGCAAAAATAATAGAAATTGATAAAGAAAAAGGTCAATTAAAATTAAGCATAAAAGAGATAGAAGAAAATCCGGTAGAAAAATTTTTAAAAGAAAATCCCATAGGAAATATAATCAAAGCAAAAGTAAAATCTGTAAAAAATAAAATAGCATTTATAGATTTAGGTGAGATAGAAGGTATTTTAAGATTAGAAGATGCAATCTTTGGAAAAGAAGTTAAAGATTTAAACTCTATTTTAAAACCAAATCAAATTTATAAATTTAAAATCATTGGAACGCAAAAAGATAAGATAATAGTTGGATTAAAGCAGGTAAAAGAAGAAGCTTGGAATGAGTTTATAAAAAATCATAAAATAGGAGATGTAATAGAAGCAGAAGTTAAAAAATTAATAGATAAGGGAGCTTTTGTAGATATAAATGAAGATATAGAAGGATTCATCCCTGTCTCTGAAATTGCAATAGAAAGGATAAATATACCAAGTGATAAATTATCTTTACATCAAAAAGTAAAAGCAAAGATAATAGATATAGACGAAAAAAATAAAAAAATAAAATTAAGCATAAAAGCATTACTCTTGGAAGAAAAGAGAAAGGAAGAAGAGAAGAAAAAACAGGAAGAAGTAAAAGAAAAACAGGAAGAAACTAAAAAAGTAGAAGGACTTGGAACACTTGGGGATATATTAAAGCAAAAACTTGGAGATAAAAAATGATAGCATTTGAAGAAGCTTTAAAAATAATTCTTGAAAATACAAAAGAGATAGGAATAGAAAAAGTTGCTATAACAGATGCTCTTGGAAGAGTTTTGGCAGAGGATATTTTTGCAGATAGGGATATTTAATGAAAAAAGAAAATAAATCACCATTAGTAACGGCTGTTATGCCTGTTTATAATCATGAGAAATATGTAGCAGAGGCAATAAAAAGCGTTATTAATCAAGATTATGAAAACATAGAATTTATAATAATAAATGATGGTTCTACGGATAATACTCATGATGTTATTATGAGCTTTATAAATGAATGTAAAAATAGATTTGTAAGATTTGAATACAGGAATAGAGAAAATAGAGGGACTGCTGCAACTCTAAACGAAATGCTTGACTGGGCTAAGAGTAAATATTTTACACAGATAGATGCAGATGATATTATGCTTCCTGATAAAGTTTCTTTATTAGTTAATGAATTAGAAAATTTAGATGATAGTTATGCTGTTGCTTTTGGAGATAATAGCTTTATAGATGAAAATTCTAATAAAATTTATTTGGAATTTGGAACATGGAGAACTATATCGGCAGAAAAAAGAACTAATTCATTTTTAGAATTTCATACTTATGGAAGAAATATAAATTATAGAGATAAAGAAGTATTTGGAAGTTATAAAACATTATTAGCAGGTAATTATTTACCTGCTAATGGTTATTTGGCAAAAACTGAAAAAATAAAGGAAGTAGGTGGATGGTCTGATTGGAATACAATAGAAGATTGGGAGCTGTGGTTAAGGTTAGCGAAAAAATACAAATTTGCTTATGTTGATAAAGTTGTTGCTCTTTATAGGATGCATACAAATAAGAAAAGTATAGAAAAAAGAAAAAGAATCCTTTATGATATCCTAAAAATTTTGAATAAAGAGAAAGAATATGCATTTTCTAATGGTTTTGGAGATATTTGGCAATTTCATTATAGATTAATAAAAAAAATTTTGGTAATGGAAGGACATATATGAAAATCTCTGTGCTTATACCTACTTACAATAGACCACATTATCTTATTGAAGCGTTGGAAAGTATTTTAAATCAAACATTACAACCGGATGAAATTATTATTGCTGATGATAATGTGGATGATAGAGAAACTAATTTTAAAGCATTACTGCCATACTTAGAGAAATATCCACATATAAAATATGTTCAAAATATACATAGATTAGGTGGAGCCGGAAACTATAAAAATCTTTTTTATCTTGCAAGAGGTGAATATATAAAATATCTTGCTGAAGATGATATTTTATATCCGGAAAATTTGGAAAAGTTATCAAAAATATTAGATAGTGATGAAAATATAACCGTAGCCACTTCTGTAAGAGATGTTATAAATGAAGTTACCAAAGAAAAAATAGAAATCCCTGCAGCAACTCAAATCTTTCCGGAAGATACTATAATTGATGGAAAAATAGTTATAAAAAAATCCATAATAGATTCACAAAATTATATAGGTGAGTTTTCAACATATATGTTTAGGAAAAAAGATGTAGATTTTGAACTTTTTAAATGTTGTGATTTTGAATTTAAAGCAAATGCCGATTGGTTTTTATGGATGTCTTTGGCTAAAAAAGGAAAAGTTGCATATCTAACACAACCTTTATCAATGTTTAGATTTGGACATACTAATGAGCAATTATCAGAAGAACAAATGATAAATGGATTAAATGAACTACTTTTCTTTGTAAGCAATCAATTTCTAAACTATCTTGACATAGATATAGATATAAAAGATAAATTCAATGTATATGATAAACTTATAGGAAATTTACACTTTACATCTTTATCTCTGGCACAAAAGAATGAAGCAAATCAAAAGTTAATGAATATAAAAAATAAACTTTTATCAAAAATAAAAGAGGATATAAATAAATGCCAATATGAAGATAAAATAGAGCAAAATGTTTCAATTATTATAGTTACATACAACAATGAAGATACAATTTATCAATGTTTAGACTCTGTATCAAGGAATATGAGAAAAGATGATGAAGTTATTATTGTTGATAACAATTCAAGGGATAACACATTAAATATTGTAAAAAGTTTTAATGATAAAAGAATAAAAATTTTATCATTAAATGAAAATATAGGTTATTCAGCCGGTATAAATAGGGGTATTGAATATGCAAAGTATGATTTTTATATATTTTTAAATCCGGATACAATAGTAACAAAAAATTTTGTCCAAAAATTATTAGACCCACTTATAAATCATGGATATGCAGCATCTTCTCCTTTGAGCTCTTATGTAATTCCAAATCAGCATTTAAGATATTATTCTAAAATATCTATACTTTTTGAGGATTTATCTTATGATGAAATTTCGGATTATCTTGGATGTTTATATAAAGATGAGCCATATAAAGAGAGTAAATTATTAGTTGGTTTTTGTTTAGCAACAAAAAAAGAAATTGTAGATAAAATAGGTGGTTTAGATGAAGATTTATTTCTTGGAAATGATGATTTAGAGTTTTCTTGGAGATTACAGTTAAATGGATATAAACAGGCTATTGTTAAAAATTGCTTTATATATCATAAAGGACATGAATCTTTTAGAAAATCAGGTTCAATAGCAGAAAAACTTGTCGAAGAAAGCACAAATATTCTTGCACAAAAATTAGTTGATTATTACGGATATGGTAATGTTCCTACTCCGGAAAAATTATGGGGAATAAGCTGGTTTTGCCCTACAGATAAAAAATATGCTTTTATGTTTAAATATAGTGATAAAGATATAGATTTTAAAAAAGTAGAAGAAGAAATAAAGAATAACAAATATTCGGTAGCCATAATTTTGGTAAATTATAAAAACTGGAAAGATACAAAAGAGTGTGTTAATTCTTTAAAAAATTTAGATTATAAAAATTTTGCAATTTTTATTGTTGATAACAGCGAAGAAGATAAAGAAATTATTAAAAATTATTATAAAGATGAATATCAAATAATAGAAGAAAATGAAGAGATAAAAGATTTTTCTAAGCCGGTTGTTATCCTAACAGAAAATAAAGGATTTTCTCATGCCAATAATGTTGCTATAAAAAAGATAAAAGATAAATTTGATTATATATGGGTTCTCAATAATGATACTGTAGTAAATCCGGATACATTGAGCCATTTATTAGAAACTTCATTAAAAACAGATAATCCGGTAGTAACTTGCAAAATAAAAGATTTTCACCAAAAAGATAAAGTCCAATATAACGGAGTTATGGCTTCTTATATACCCATTGATGATACACCGGATAGAATTAAAGAAGCTAAATTTTTATCCGGTGCAAATCTACTTATGAAATCCAAAATATATGATGAGATAGGCTTATGGGAAGAATGCTACTTTTTATATTACGAAGATAACGATATTCATCAAAGATTATTAAAAAAAGGTTATAAATTGATATATACTCCATATACCGAAATCTATCACAAAGGTGGCTCTACAATAGGAAAATGGAAACAAAATGAGCTTTCCCTCTATTATGCTATGCGAAATAGAGCTTTATTCATGAAAAAACATTACGGGGATATTGATGACAGTTATTTTATAGAGTTAGTTAAAGACTATTTTAATAATTATGTAGAAAATATTGGTAATCTAAGAACAATCTTTACGGTAGTAATAGATATTTTTACAGGCAAAACCGGAAAATCATTTAATCCGGATTTAATAATAAACTACAAAAGAAAAGATGAAGATAAATTAAGAGAAATTTATAAAGATGCACCCAAAGAATTGCTTGAATTATATGTAAAATGTATGAACAAACCAAGAGATAAAGAGCAGTTTACAGAATTAATAAAATTTGCAAGGAAAGGATATGGACAATAAAAGCAGAAAAGTAGTTATTACTTATGGTACATTTGATTTATTTCACATAGGACATTTAAATTTGCTAAAAAGGGCTAAAGAACTTGGAGATTATTTAATTGTTGGAGTATCTACGGATGAGTTTAATGAAATAAAAGGAAAAAAAACAATAATTCCTTATTCTCATAGAGCAGAAATTGTTGCCAACATAAAATGCGTTGATTTAGTAATTCCAGAATATTGCTGGGAACAGAAAATTAACGATATAAAAAAATATAATGTTGATGTATTTGTGATGGGTAATGATTGGAAGGGTAAGTTTGATTTTTTGAAAGAATACTGTGAGGTTGTTTACTTAGATAGAACGAAAGATATTTCTACTACTCAATTGAAACAAACATTAAAATCTCTTTCAGTTTCAAAATTCGAAATTATTAAAGCAATAGAAATTTTAGAGCAATTAAAAAGGGACTTAGATTAATACAAATTTAAGATAAAAGAACCACAAGTTTGGAAATTAAAAATTATGTTTAATATTAAACTTTGTTAATTGATTAAAATCAATAACTTTTCTATTTTCGAACTGATATTAGATAATATTAAAATCCTTTTTTATAGATTCAATTATTCTTTGAGAAGGAGTTTTATCTTTAAAAAATGGATAAATGTTTTCTTCTAAAAATTTTTCTCTAACTGTTTTTTTAACATCTTTTTTACCTTCAATTAAACTCTTTATAAAATTGTCAATATCTTCTTCCTTATAGGCATGATAACAAGCTTCAAAAGCTTTCAATCCAAAAGAGTTAAAATATTCCTTTATATTACTATTTGCTACTAAATATAAAACCGGCTTATTTACATATAGGTATTCTGCTAAGAAAGAACCGCAATCATGAATCATTGCATCTGAAGTTAGAAATAAGTCTATATATTCTCCACCTTCACTTATCTGACAATTTGGATGTTCTTCCCAAAACTCCCAATATTTTTTTGTTTTATATTCTCCCCAATCCTTGTATTTTATCAATTTTTCTTTGAGAAGAGGGTGAGGTCTAAATACCCACTGTACTTCATCTTTATATTTTTCAACTAAATTTTTCATAAACTCTGAGTATCTTAAAAATGTAGATAAAGGAAGTTCTTGATAATTAAAGGTATGATGTGGAGCATAAATAATTCTAATTTTTTTCTTTTTTTGAGGTTTCCATACATCCACTGGTACATAATTTTTATCAATTAATTTTTCTGTTGCAGGATAACCTGTCACTTCTACATTTATACCCTTATTATCGGAATATTTTTGATGAATTATTAAATCATCTTTGTGAGGAGTAAAAATTTTAAATACGGCATTATGAAATAATTGATTGTATTGTGGATAATAATTTCCATAATTTGATATTTGGTGTGAATATGGAACATAATAAGAAATATAATTTATAAACAATTCTTCATAATATTCATAATAAGTTAGTTTATGAGGATTTGTAAAAAATACAATATCCGGATTTATTTCTTCCTTTATATTAACCCAAGAATCACTTTCTTTTTTATATGAACTTATTATTTGTACAGGTAAATTCATGTTTTTTATATGTTCAAATTCTTCCTCTATTTGTTCTATCATAGATTCTTTATCTTTAAGTGTATAAGGATTGACCATTATTATAGGCTCAAAAGTTTTATCATTTATCATTTCTCTCAAAACATTTAAAGATTTAAACCCACTACTATGCATAACTATAAATAATACTTTTAATGGTAATTTCTTATTTGAATGATATTTTTTTATTCTTGATAAATTTTGAAATCTGATTTTTTTTATTAAAATATTTTTTATATTTTGAGAACCTGTTAACCAATAAGCCTCTATTAATTTTTTCAAGGCATCCATCATAAACCTCTATTTATACTTTACATAACTTCAAATAAATAAATTTTATCCTATTAATCTTTTTACTAATTTTTTAACTTTTTCCTCATTACCGGTTAATTTTGCTAAATCTACTAAATTTCTAAGTATATCTTCATCTATAGGATTCATTGTAAAAGCTTTATGGAAAAATCTATAAGAATTTATTAAATCTTGTTTATAATAAAAAATCACACCGAGAATATTATAAATCATAGCACCTTTATAATACTGTATAACCTCATTTATCATTGATAGAACATCATCAAGTTTATTTTCAAGGACTGATTTTTCAAGAAGATTTATTATCTGCTCTGCTTGTGATATTTCTTGGGTTATCGCTTTTATCTCATCTTGATTTAAACCTTGTTCCTGCGATACCAACTCTTTTGCTTTATCAAATAATCCCATATAAACATAAGCTTTTATTAATTGTTTTAATGTATGTTTATTATGAAAAGATAATAAAGCTTTTCTGTAAAATTCCGTTGCATTGAAGAAATCATAATAATTTGATAATCTATCTCCTATTATGGTATATGCAGTAGCCAATGCAGAGTTCTCATCTTCCCAATTGATATTTTTAAATATCTCTTTTAAATCATAAATTTCTAATAAATCTCTAATAGCTTTTGCTCTATAAGATGTATCTATAAAACTATCTTTCTCATTTATAGTTATAAAGCTAATATCAGAACATTTTAGTTTTAAATTATTCAGATTTTTATATATCTTTTCATAAAATTCAAAATCATCAAAATCTTCATTAAAATCTTTTACAGTCTGATTTTTTGTCAAAACTCCAAACTCCGGCAAAAAATTTTCAATACTTAATGTTTGTAAAATATCTTTTTCTCTACCGTAAAAATCCGGATACATATTTATAGATTTATCACCTTGAAGATTTTTATAAACAGAGTTAGGATATATTATATCAGCATCTTTATATTCATTTGCTACTTCCACAAGCTCATCTATAGTAAAATCATCAAGTTCTGAAAAATCAGAAAGCCATAAAGTATATTCAGAATCTATCTTTTCTAAGGCTTTATTTCTCAAAAATGCTTTATTATCAGAGTTTATCTCCAAATATTCCACATCAAGTTCTGTGTTAATATCTTCCGGTTTTTTTCCAACAATCACTATCTTATCAAGATTATCTATTTCCATACTTTCTTGAATAATGTCTAAATTTTTTTGCAGTTTTTGGTTATCATTATACAAATTTAAAATAGCCACAGAAAACATATAAAAATCCTCCTTTTAGCTTATTTGCATATTGTTTATATACTTTTGCTCTAATTTTTTTCCTTCTATAGATTTTATCATCTCTTTTTGTTTTTCAGCAAGGAGATTTAATAGATTATTTATTTTATCTAATAATAATTTTTTATCTTCTTCCGGTAGAGAGTTTATGTCTATATTAAAAACAACCGATGATAATCTCTCAATGTTTTCTTTAAAATTATTAAAATCAAAATTTTTTTGAGCTAAAATTACAAGTACATCATCAAATAATTTATCTAATTCATCTTTCAATATTAACCCCTTATATTTTATCTTTTATTCCTATCCAACCTTCATTTAGATTTTTTAATACCTTTATACTTTCATCTATTTTTTCTACGCTGTTTTCAGCATTGGCTATAGTTATATGTTTCATCAAGAAGGTATATATATCCCTTAAATTTTGAGCTATTTCTTCTCCTTTCTCCATATCAAGAATAGCATTCAGATAGTTTATAATATCTAATGCTTTGTTAATATTGTTTATTTTAGATTTAATATCATTATTTTTTATATCCTCTTTTGCTCTTTCCAATGAGATAATTGCTTTATCATATAACATAATTATCTGGTCTAATTTTGAAGCAGTTGATATATTACTTTCTAAATATGCTTCATAAGGATTTATCATATTATCTCCTTTTAACCGTTATTACTTTTATTTAAAAATGTAGCCGAGATAGTTGTTCCCAAACTTTGATATTGTTGCATTATATTTTGCATATATATAAATTGCTGTTTTAAATTATCCATTTCGGAATTAAGTCTATCTTGCAAAGACTGGATAGTTTCATTTATACTGTTTATTTGGTTATCATAAGATACAGATTTTTGCTGAATAATTCCATCAATTCCGGTTATATACAACATATAATTGAAAAGATTATTTTTAACTTGAGATATATTAGTTTTTAATGTATCAAGGTTGGTAGATATTTCTGCATCTAATTTTGTATTATCTACAGATAAATGTCCGGTATGATAATCAAAATTTAAAATTCCTTCTGTTAAAAGTGGTTGTAAACCGTTAAATATTTGGTCAGTTATACTGTTTAAAGAATATTCACCGGATAAAACACCATCTTTACCTGTATTCGTAGATATAAAATCAACTATTTTATTATATTTATCTACTAAATTTGATATGGTTTGTTTTAAACTACTATAATCATTAGAAACAGATATATTTGAACTACCGGTAGATAATGCAGTTATAGATAATCCGGGTATTAAGTTGTTAAATGTGTTATTACTACTTGTTATTGTGTTACCGTATAATGTTATTTGAGAGTCTTGTGCTTGTTGCTTTTGATATATACCACCTATTGCTGCTGCCAAGGAAGAAGAATCAGATAAAGAATCTACCATACCGGTTATATCATTATTTGCTCCGGTATCTTTACTTGTTACCATTAATCTATATTTTGAGCCATCATAAACAATAGAACCTATAATTTCTCCGTTTGATGCAGAAGTTATAGCATTTGCTATATCGTTTAGAGATTTTGTGTTATCATAATTTATATTTATACTTTTGGTACCATTCGCATAATTGATTGTAAGGGTTCCATTTCCAAGAGTAGTGATAGGAGCATTTGCATCTGATACTCCGCTATTACTCAGCCAAACAGCATTTTTAGCAAGCTGATTTACTGTTAAATCTATATTTGTAAGATTTAATTTAGTAGTATCTGTTACCACTGCAGATACAACATTCTGATTTGAAACAGAAACATTTTTATTGTTAAATATCGTAGAGTCTGTTAAGGTATTAAAAGCATTTTTAAAATCATTTACAAGAGAACCAAGCTGATTTATAGCAGATTTTTTATTACTTATATCTGATTGTTGGGATTGATAATACAAAATTTGCTGACTTTTTATCGTTTGCATCATCTGAAGTATCTGATTTATATCTATATTTCCTACCAAATTTCCAACAGTTATTTCTCCAGCCATGATATATTACCTCATTTATTTTAGATTTCTTTTTTAAATAAAACACCAATCATTTCTTCTATTTTTTTCATTATTTTTAATATTTCTTCCGGTGGTATCTGTTTTATTACTTCATTTGTTTTTTGGTCTATTATTTTTACAATTGGCTGATGTAAATCTTTATCAATTTCTATTTTTAGATATTTTGAGTAATACTCAAATTTTTGTTTTAAATTATCCATTAATTCTTTTAATTGTTTTTCATCAAGATTTTTTATTTCTTCTTTTTGATTTAATTGTTCTTGATTATTATCTATTTGAGCTTGAGGTTGCTGGAGTTTTAAGTTTTCTTTTGAGTTATTGCTACCTTGGACAAGGTTAGTATCTGTTAGATTTGTTATAGCCTTTATTTCCATGGCTTATACTCCATTTGTTTTAAAATTACCGGTAGGGGAAAAACCTACCGGTATACATAATTATATTATCTAAGTAATTGTAAAACAAGTTGATTAGATTGGTTAGCCTGAGCAAGCATAGCAATACCGGACTGCATAAGTATTTGATATTTAGTAAAGTTAGACATTTCTTCAGCCATATTAGCATTTCTGACTCTGTCATAAGCTGCATTTGTATTAATTCTTTGTGAATCGTTATTATTTATTATCTTTTGAAGTTCAATTTGGTAAGAACCAAATTGGGCTGCCATATCATCTACTGCTTTAATTAAAGCATCAACAGTAGAAACTGTAGCATTTGCCTGTGCTTGAGTTGTTACGTCTATTGTAAATCCAGTAGTTCCTATTGTAACCAAGCTTGCATTAATAGCAGATCCTCCAACAGTAATTGTACCTGCTGCAGTTATAGTATTAGATGCTGCTCCGGCAGTTGCAGTTGTTAATACAATTTCCTGATCCGTTCTTCCACCATAATGAATTGTAAATGTTTTTTGTCCAGAACTTGAAAATATATTTAACCCGTTAAATTCTGTATCCTTGAATATTTTAGCAATAGAATCAACAAGGCTATTTATATCCTGCTGGATTTGACCTCTTGAAGTATCGTCAGAAGTATTGGAAGCTTGGATAGCTTTTTGTTTAATGTCGTTTAAGATGTTATATACTTCTTTTAAAGCACCTTGTGCTATTTGAGCAATTGAGATACCATCATTTGCATTTCTTGTTCCTTGATCCAATGAAATTGAATAAGTTTTTAATTGGTCTGAAATGAAGTATCCGGCTGCATCATCTGCTGCAGTGTTAATTCTCATACCGGATTGAAGTCTTTGCATTGCTGTGTTCATGCTTTGCTCAGTTCTTGCCAAGTTTACCAAACCAAAATCTGTTTGGTAGTTGTAATTAATTTTTAATGCCATAGCACATACCTCCTTTTTGGAATTAAAATTTGATTTTATTATCGGAGATTTTTAAAAATTTTTTAGTTTTTCTGTCAGATTTTTTGAAAGTTCTGAAAATCCAAGTTTTTCAATGCTTTCTTTTAAAAGAGGTATTACAGAGCTATCTTTTGAAACTTCAAGATAATTTTTCAGATTGTAAAAAGCTTTTTCATAATCTTCTTTTTTAAAATATAATTTACCAAGATTTAGATTTATATCCGGATTATCCGGATTTATAATTTTTGCTTCTTCCAATATCTTTATCTGTTCTTCTATATCTTCTTTATTTTTTGCCAGTTCTATGAAAAATCTGTCATCATCTTGATATAGTTTTATAAATTTATCTAATAATTTTTCTGCCTTTTCTTTATCTATCTCTTTTTGAATTAAATAATAAACAAGGGCTGTATTTTTTCCTTTTGTTTCTTTCCAATATCTTTCTGCCATTTCAAGAAGCTCTTTTTTAGAACTGTATTTATCTATTTTTTCATAAATAACATAATTTATATTTATTATGTAATCGGAAATAACATTTTCCAATATACCAAGTTGCTTTATTTTATCCGATAAATAAACAAAATATAAAAATGTTTCTATGCTATCTTCTATTTTGTTTTCCTTTTCTTCTATCATTGCTTTTAGATAGATTATATCCGGATAATCTCCGAGTTCTTCCAAAAATTTATTAAGATATTTTTTTGCATTTTCTAAATCATCAAGCTCAAAATATGCTTTTATGGTATATACGAATATATGTTTGTAAAAAATTGTATTTTTATAATCCTGTGGATTTATTTCTTCAAAAAATTGCTGGGCATATTTTATTACCTCTTTTAGATAAAATTTGTCAAAAGCCGATAAAGTAGTATAACTTTGGACTATATAAAATAGATTTATAAAATAATCATAACTGTTTTTCTCTGTTTCTTTTAGCTCTTCAAATAATAGATTTAGATTTCTTTTTGCTTTTTCCTTTTGGGTAGATGCATCGCTATAACCATAATGCCTTACAAATATCTGGTATTGTGGAACCACTATCGTATTTGTGTTTATATTTACAACCCTTTCATGGATTTTTCCTACCCATTTTAAATAAGGTTTATTTCTATGAATATGAACTGTTGTGCTGATTGATTGAATTTTTCCATAAGGAGTCATATTTTTGTAATAAACCCTGAGACCTTCTATATTTTCATCTTTATGAATTTGGTTTATTATTAGTTGGAATTTTTTATATTCTTCTTCTTCCAGCTCCATATCGGCATCAAAAAACCATATCCAATCTGATGTTGCTTTATCTACTGCAAACTGTCTTGCATCTCCAAAACCTTTCCATTCTTTTTGATAAACTTTTGCACCATAGCTTTTTGCTATTTCTATTGTTTTATCTGTTGAACCGGTATCTACTAATACTATCTCGTCAAATTTTCCTTTTAGGCTTTCTAAAAGTCTTGGAAGATTTTTTTCTTCATTTTTTGCTATTATGCAGGCAGAAACTGTGGGGAATAGTTTTTCTTTCATTCTTCTTTCTTCAGCTGAGAAAGTTTAAAGCTAACAAGCTGTGGTGTTTCACAACAGCTTTTGATATTAACATTTGTTCTATTGACAATTTCATTATAAGCATCTACAAAGTTTAAAACTTTTCCACCAAATCCTTTTTGAAATTTTTCTGCATCTTCTTTATTTACAAATGGTATAACACTTGGGCTACAACAAGGTACAGCAGAACTACCTACTACATAATATGCATCAAGGGCAGATACCGGTTTCTCTGTTATAAAATCAAAGGTTAAAGCCGATACATCTTTATCTGCATATCTTTGGTGAAGCATCAAACCACAATGCTCACAGCAAGCTTCTACAACCTTCGTATTTTCTACTATTATTCTATAAGGGTGGGAACGGGTAATAGGCTTATTACATACCGGACAGGCTTTTAGATTTAAATTGGCTATATTTTCTTCTGTATTAAGAACCAAAGAAACGTGTTTTCTGATTATTTCTCCTTCTTTTTCTAACTGTCTTACATCTCTATATATGGTCATTTCTGAAACTTTGAATATATGGGCAAGCTCTTTGACGGTTACTTCCTTTTTTTCTCTAATTATTTCTAAAATCTGTTGTTTTCTATCCATATTTTTTCACCTCTCTTATAAACTTCCTTTTGTTGAAGGTATTCCTTTTCTTCTTTCATCTACGGATATAGCCTCTTTTAAAGATATTGCAAAAGCTTTTACGAAGCATTCTGCTATATGGTGGAGATTATGTCCTGCAAGCATTTTAAGATGCACCGTTGCATTTAGCGATAAAACTAATCCTTTAAAGAACTCTCCCATTAATTCAAAATCAAAATTTGTTATTTTCCCTCTTAATTTATTATCATCATAAAATAAAAGTGGTCTTCCGGATAAATCTATTGATGATAAAACAAGGGCTTCATCCATAGGGATTATTGCATATCCAAATCTTTTTATTCCTTTTTTGTCTCCAAGGGCTTCTTTTATAGCACTGCCTAAGACTATTCCAACATCTTCAACAAGATGATGATGGCTAACATGTATATCACCGGTTGCCATTATTTCTAAATCTATCATAGAATGATAAGAAAAACTTTCAAGCATATGGGATAAAAATCCTATTTGGGTATCAATTAAATGTTTTCCTGTTCCATCTAAATTTAATGATAACTCTATCTGGGTTTCTTTTGTTTCTCTTTTTATTGTTGCTTTTCTTTCCATTAGTTTTTCACCTCTTTTAATCTTTGGCTTTACCTAACATTCTATAATCTTCACCTGCTACCTCTATAAATTCGCACATATGTAAAAGCCTTGAAGTTATTGATTCTCCTATTCTTTCTCTTAATTGTTCTGGATTTTCTTTGGCTTCTATCTGTATATTTGATGTTATTATTATAGGCAATTCTTCATTATATCTGCTTGCAATTATATAATTTATAATATCCCTTGCCCAATCGGTAAGTCTTTCTGAACCAAAATCATCAAGAACAAGAATAGGTGTTTTTATTACCCTTTGCAGTAAGTCTTTATTTGAGGAGCTTACATCAAAAGCAGATTTTAAATCATTCATTAAGATTCTTGCATCGTAAAAAAATCCAATAATATTTCTTGTTTTATAAAACTCTTTTAAAATTGCAACAGCAAGATGGGTTTTCCCTACCCCCGGCTTTCCGTAAAAAAACAATCCTTTACCTTTTTTATAATCATTTTCATAAACATACTCTTGGGATATATTTTTCGCCTTTTTTTGCTCTTCTGATATAGGTCTAAAATTTTCAAAAGTTGCATCTGCATATCTTTTTGGTATATTCATTAATATATTAGCTTTTTTTTGGTATTCCTTTTCTTTACAATCGCACCTTACTACGCCTTCATCTGTTTTTATCCAGCCGGTATCATAACATTTATTGCATTTTATCTCTTCTATATCTTTTTTTAAAATCATTTTTCACCTTTTCTGATAGATAAATCTCCGGAATATATATATTTTATTCCTTTTTTTGTTAAAATAGTAGCAAATCCATCTTGATTTATATTAAGCAAAATTCCTTCTTCAATTATTTTATCATTTTCTATTATAACTATTTTTTCTCCTTTCCATAAAAGATTTTCAGATACAATCTGATGCAATCTATCCTTGTATTTATCAAAATCAAGATAAAGCTCTTCTATTTTTTGTAAAATATCATTTAAAATTTCTTTCCGGTCAAACTCTTTATTTTGCAGTATTTTTAAAGATGTGGCTATATCTTGCACATCTTTTAAATCATCTTTTGAATGGTTTATATTTATTCCTATTCCGGCTATTATTCTTGATATTTTATTATTTTCAATATCTGTTTCAAATAAAAATCCGGATATTTTTTTATTGTTAATATATATATCATTAGGCCATTTTATAAATACTTGTAAAGATATATATTTTTGAAGTGTATCTCTAACGGCTATCGGGAATATTAAGGATAATTTTGATAAATCTTTATTTTCAATATCTGGCTTTAAAACTATTGAGAAATATAAACCTTTATTTTTAGGAGAAATCCATTTTCTATTATTTCTTCCTCTTCCAGATGTTTGGCTTTCTGCTAATATAACAGTTCCATCTTCTAAATCTTTTGTTCTTTTTGCAAATAGATTTGTGCTATCTATCTCATCAAAATATATATAATTTTTGCCTATAAATTTTGTGTTAAATATTAAATTTTTCATCTATTTTCACTTTTTAAAAATTTTGCATATATTATATAATAATAGAGCCATAGCTTCCAGGCAGTCGCGGAAAGCTTTTTAGCTTTCTGAGGAAAGTCCGGACTCCGAAGGACAGGGAGCTGTCTAAAAGGCAGGTGGGGGCAACCTCACAGATAGGGCCACAGAGAATAGACAGCCAATCCGCCTACCTTATAAGTAGGGTCATGGAGGCAATGGTGAAACGGTGGGGTAAGAGCCCACCAGCAGTAGCGGTGACGCTACTGGCTCGGCAACCCTCTCCCGGAGCAATTCCAAGTAGGAGGGTGGGTGTGTCCGCCTATACCCTCGGGTAGGAAGCTTAGAGAAATGACTGCTAAAACAGAATCCGGCTTACTCGGAAGCTATGGCTTTATTTTGTTTTGAGGTGGCCTTGGATTGATTAAATTTTATATTATCTCAATTTTTCCTGAATTTTTTGAATGTTTTAAAAATGTTGGCATTGTTTCCCGTGCTATTAAATCCAACAAAGTCAGTATAGAGATAATAAATCCGAGAGATTTTGCTACCGATAAGCATAAAACGGTAGATGATGTTGTTTATGGTGGTGGCCCCGGTATGCTACTAAAACCGGAACCGATATTTAAAGCATTTGATTATATAAAAGAAAAAGGAGCTTTGCCTTATACATTAATCACAGAACCTTGGGGAAAAAGATTTAATCAAGATTATGCAAAATTTTTATCAGAAAAAAAAGAAATAGCAATAATCTGTGGCAGATATGAAGGAGTTGATGAAAGAGTAAAAACCCTTGTAGATGATGAAATCTCCATAGGAGATTTTATATTATCAGGAGGGGAACCGGCAGCAATCGTTATAATGGATGCAGTTATAAGATTAATTCCGGGAGCTTTGTCTGAAGAAGAAAGTTTAAAGGTAGATTCTTTTTCTGATGGTCTTCTTGGTTATCCAAACTATACAAGACCGGCAGAATTTAGAGGTATGAAAGTTCCACAAATTCTTTTATCCGGAAATCATAAATTAATCTCTTTATGGAGAAGATGGCAACAACTTAAAAGAACAAAAGAAAAAAGACCGGATTTATTACAAAAAGCAAATTTATCAGATTTAGATAAAAAAATGCTTGAATATGATAATTTTGAAGATTTTATAGAAAAAGTTAGGGTATAATTTTTTTATTAAAAAATTTTTGAGGTTAAAGATGAAAATTGCAATAGGAAGTGACCACGGCGGATTTTTTTACAAAGAGAAAATTAAAGAATATCTTAAATCTCAAAAGTATGAAATTATAGATAAAGGAACATATTCACCTGAGCCGGTTGATTATCCTTATTTTGGAGAAGAAGTTGCAAAATCTGTAGCAGAAAAAGAAGCAGAATTTGGAATTATAATATGTGGAACCGGTATAGGAATATCAATTGCTGCAAATAAAGTAAAAGGAATAAGGGCTGCATTATGCACTAATGAATTTATGGCAAGAATGGCTCGCTCTCATAACGATGCCAACATACTTGCCCTTGGTCAAAGGGTTATTGGCTTAGACCATGCATTTGCCATAATAGATGTATTTTTAAATACACCTTTTGAAGGTGGAAGACACGAAAGAAGGGTAAAACTTATATTAGATATAGAAAATCAAAATCTTTAACCATAGGAGGAAAAAAATTGCTGAAGCATTTAAAAGCAGTA
Source organism: Venenivibrio stagnispumantis (assembly GCF_900182795.1). Lineage (NCBI taxonomy): Bacteria > Pseudomonadati > Aquificota > Aquificia > Aquificales > Hydrogenothermaceae > Venenivibrio > Venenivibrio stagnispumantis. Next base: position 17,236 of record NZ_FXTX01000001.1, on the reverse strand, counting down.
GATGAAGAAGTATTTAAAGCTATTTCCAATGAATTTAAAAGACAACAAGAACATCTTGAAATGATAGCTTCCGAAAATTACACTTCCTATGCAGTAATGGAAGCCCAAGGTAGTGTTTTAACAAACAAATATGCAGAAGGATTACCTTTTAAAAGATATTATGGTGGCTGTGAGTATGTTGATATTGTAGAAGATTTAGCAATCCAAAGATTAAAAAAACTTTTTAATGCAGAACATGCAAATGTCCAGCCCCATTCTGGCTCACAGGCTAATCAGGCAGTTTTTTTCTCCCAATTACAACCGGGAGATACAATTCTTGGAATGAGACTTGACCACGGCGGACACCTTACCCATGGAGCAAAAGTTAATGTTTCCGGTATAGTTTTTAATTCAGTCCAATACGGCTTACATCCGGAAACAGAATTAATAGATTATGATGAGGTTTATAGATTTGCAAAAGAACATAAACCTAAGATGATTATAGCCGGTGCATCTGCTTATTCAAGGGTTATAGATTGGGCAAAATTTAAAGAGATAGCAGATGAAGTTGGAGCATTATTATTGGTAGATATGGCACATTATGCAGGACTTGTAGCCGGTGGTGCTTATCCTTCACCTGTTCCTTATGCAGATTTTGTTACTTCTACAACCCATAAAACTTTAAGAGGCCCAAGAGGTGGAATAATCCTTTGTAAAGAAAAATATGCAAAAGATATAGATAAATGGGTATTCCCGAGATTACAAGGTGGCCCTTTAATGCATGTTATAGCCGGTAAAGCCGTTGCATTTAAAGAAGCATTATCGGAAGAGTTTAAACAATATGCCCACCAAGTAGTTAAAAATGCTCAGGCTCTTGCAGAAGAGTTAAAAGCCCTTGGCCTTAGAATAGTTTCCGGTGGAACAGATTCCCACATGATGCTTGTAGATTTAAGACCATTAAATGTAAAAGGAAATCAGGCAGAAGAAGCTCTTGGAAAAGCCAATATTACCGTAAATAAAAATGCTATACCTTATGACCCGGAAAAACCTACAATAACATCTGGAATAAGACTTGGAACTGCTGCACTTACCACAAGAGGAATGAAAGAAAACGATATGAGAAGAATTGCCCAAAACATAGTAAAAGTATTAAAAAATCTTGATAATGAAAAAGTAATACAAGAAGTCAAAGAAGATGTTTTATCTTTATGCAGTAGTTATCCATTATATCCAGATTGGACAAAGGATTACCTACAGTAAAAATGGAAGAGAAAATTTTACCGTTTTATAAAAAAATAAATATTTTTACAAAAGCAAGTAAAGAAGCAAAGGATTTTGCCGTAAAAATAAAAAATTGGTTAAATCTACACGGCATAGAATCCAATATAACAGATAATCTTGCTGATTTAGAACATGAAGAATTTTTAAAAGATATAGATTTTCTTATTGTGGTAGGGGGAGATGGCTCTTTACTTATCTCTGCAAGAAGAGTAGCAAAATATGAAATACCTATAATAGGTATAAATCTTGGAAGACTTGGATTTTTAACAGAGATAAATGAAGATGAAGCCTTTGATAAATTAAAGCAGATATTATCAAAACCGCTGTGTATCTCTAAAAGAATGATGCTAAGGGCTACATTATACAGAGAAGGGAAAAAGATTTTAGAAGCAGATGTTTTAAATGATGTGGTTGTAAATAAAGCCATTCTTGCAAGAATAGTAGATGTGGCAGTATATGTGGGAGATAGATATATAACAACATATAACGGCGATGGGATAATAATATCAACTCCTAATGGTTCAACCGGATATGCATTATCTGCCGGAGGGCCTATTGTTTATCCTATGATGGAAGTGCTTCTTGTGGTTCCAATCTGCCCCCATACATTAACAGATAGACCTATTGTCCTTCCTACCTTAGAACCTATAACTATAAAGCTTGTTGCAAAAGAAAAAGATGCTTGGCTTACCCTTGATGGACAGGAAGGAACACAGCTAATGTATAATGATGAAATTGTAGTAAAAAAATCTCCATACTATGCCCATCTAATAAGAACACCTTATAAAAACTATTTTGATATTTTACGAGAAAAGTTAAATTGGAAATAGTAAGGCTAAAAGATATAAAAAAGATTTATAAATCAAAAAATGAAGAAGTAGAAGCATTAAAAAGTATATCTTTAACAATAAATGAAGGTGAAATGGTTGCAGTTATGGGCCCTTCCGGTTCAGGAAAAAGCACACTACTTCATATTATCGGTTTAATAGATACTCCAACAGAAGGCAGTATAGAAATAGATAATAAAGATGTTTCAAAACTGAATTTATCAAAATTTAGAAATGAATATATAGGGTTTGTTTTTCAGCTTTCTTATCTTTTACCGGAATTTACAGCTTTGGAAAATGTTATGATGCCACTTTTAATATCAAAAAAAGAAAAACCAAAAGAAAAAGCTATAAATATTTTAAAAAAACTTGGTTTGGAGCATAGGGTTAATCATAAACCTTCCCAGTTATCCGGTGGAGAGCAACAGAGGGTAGCTATTGCAAGGGCTATTGTAAATAATCCTAAGATATTGGTTGCTGACGAGCCAACCGGAAATCTTGATTCAGAAAATACAAAAATAGTTATGGAAATTTTTAAAAATCTAAACAAAGAAAAAAACACAACAATAATAATAGCCACCCACGATATAGAAGTAGCAAAAAATTGCGACAGAATAATCTATATAAAAGATGGAAAAATCCTTAAAGAAGAGAAAGCATTTGAAAGAGTATGATAAAATAGAAATAAAAAGAGGGGATAGATATGATAAAAATAGATTATACAGATGTTATGGCAGATAGAATAGGAGAAAGAGATGGTATTTTAAGGGAAGAGCTTTTATCATTTAGATATTTTACCGTAGAAACCCATTCTTTAATTCAAAGAGAAAAAGATAACAGTTTTTATTTTGCTAAACTTCCTTATCAAGATATAACGGATATATTGGAAACTGCTAAACAAATAAGGGAAAATTTTGATTATTTTATTGTTATAGGAATAGGTGGTTCTTCCCTTGGAAATATAATGCTTCACGAGGCTTTAAATGATTTTAACTATAATGAAAACCATTTTCCTAAGTTTTATGTTCTTGATAATGTTGACCCGGAAAAATTTGGAGCAGTTATTGATAGAATTGATATAAAAAGAAGTTGCTTTAATGTTATAACAAAATCCGGTTCAACTGTTGAAACAATAGCCAATTTTTTAATAATACTTGATATTTTAAAAGAAGAGCTTGGAGAAAAATATAAAGAACATCTAATAATTACTACAGACCCTGAAAAAGGATTTTTAAGAAAATTTGCCAATGAAAATAATATAAAAAGTTTTTCAATTCCCGAAAATGTAGGTGGAAGATTTTCAGTTTTATCATCGGTAGGACTTTTATCTGCGGCTGTTTGTGGAATAGATATAGAGCAGATTTTAGAAGGAGCAAGAAAAATGGATTTAATCTGCTCTGTAGAAGAGCATATAGAACATAATCCGGCATATCTTATAGCCATTTTACATTATCTTGCAAATATTAGAAGAGGAAAATCTATATCAGTAATGATGCCTTATTCTGAAAGATTATCTTCTTTTGTTGATTGGTATAAACAACTTTGGGCAGAAAGCCTTGGGAAAGAAGGATTTGGACAAACACCGATAAAAGCAATCGGTGCAATAGACCAGCACTCTCAAATCCAATTATTTAGAGAAGGCCCAAGAGATAAAATCGTTACATTTATTCAGGTTGAAAAATTTAAAAGAGATTTTAAAATTCCTACCGATATACCGGAAGATTTGAATTATCTTGCAGGACATAGCTTATCAGAAATATTAAATAAAGAATTACTTGGAACAAAAGTAGCATTAACAAAAAGTAAAGTGCCTAACCTAACTATTGTTTTAGATGAGATAAATCCATATAATATTGGTATGCTTATATATCTTTATGAGATGGCAACGGCATTTTCCGGTTATCTATACAAAATAAACCCATTTGACCAGCCGGCAGTAGAAGAAGGAAAAAATTTCACTTATGCATTAATGGGTAGAAAAGGCTACGAGCAAAAATTAGAAGAGTTTAAATCAATTTATAAAGAAAAATATAAATTAGAGATTTCTTAATGGTGCTTATTTTCGGAAAAGGAAAAACCGGATTATCGGTAAAAGATTTTTTAGACAATAAAAATATACAGAATATCTTAATTGATGATAATGACAGCTATAACTTAAATAATATAGATTATATAGTAATCTCTCCCGGAGTTCCTTTTTCTCATAAAATTTATAAAGAAGCAAAAAAAAGAAAAATACCGGTATTTACAGATATAGAGCTTGGATATAAATATTTCAAAGGAGAAATAGTAGCAATAACCGGAACAGATGGAAAAACAACAACTACCACAATTATCTATAATATCTTAAAATCCCATTTTGAAAAAACATATATTGGCGGAAATTATGGTATTCCTTTTACTGATATTTTAAAAGAAACAGAAGACGGGATTGCAGTTTTAGAGCTATCTTCTTTTCAAATCTACTCAATAAAAGATTTTAGACCCAACATTGCCGTATTTTTAAATATATCAACAGACCATCTTGATTGGCATAAAAAATATAAACATTATCTATTATCAAAACTTAAAATATTCAAAAATCAACAAGAAAATGATTATGCAGTCCTAAATTTTAGTTATCAATTTTTAAGAGATTTAAATATTAAATCAAAAAAATTATTCTTTTCTTTAACACCATTACCAGAGGAATATAAAGGAATATATATAAAAGATAACTATTTTTGGATAAGAGCAGAAGATGAAATAAAATTATTCCCGATAGAAAAAGTTAAATTAAAGGGAAAACATAACTTAGAAAATGTAATGGCAGGATTGATAGTTGGATATATAAAAGGTGTGCCGATTGAAAAGATGGAAGAGGTTATACAAAATTTTAAACCCCTTGAGCATAGAATTGAGTATGTAGATACAATAAATGGAGTAGATTTTTACAATGATTCAAAGGCTACAACAGTTCAGGCAGTTTATAGAGCAGTAGAAAGCTTTAATAATAAAATAATCCTTATACTCGGTGGTATAAACAAAGGCGGAGATTTCTCTGCTTTGAAAAATTTTAAAGATAAAATAAAAAAAGTATTCATAATAGGAAAAAGCAAAGAAGAAATTAAAGATATGATAAAAGATTTTGCAGATTATTCATTGGAAGAAAGCCTGCAAGATGCAGTTTTAAAAGCTATGGAAATAGCAGAAAAAGGAGATACGATACTATTTTCTCCCGGATGTGCAAGTTTTGATATGTTTAAAAATTATGCAGATAGAGGAAACAAATTTAAAGATATAGTAAAAAGAGTAAAAGAAGAAAAAAATGAAACTTTATGAATTATTTAAGAAAAAAGTTTTTGATATAAATCCTACTCTTGATAGAATAAAAAACGCTTTATCTGAGCTAAATAATCCGGAAAAAAGTTATCAATCTATTATAATAACCGGAACAAATGGGAAAGGTTCTGTATCTAACTATTTAGAAGCCCTTTTTAGAAATTATGGCAAAAAAACCGGATTATTCACATCTCCCCATCTTGTAGAAGAAAATGAAAGATGGAAGATAAACGGCATTAATATAAAACAATATATTTTAGAAAATTATATAAATCAGATAAAACCATTAATTGAAAAATATAATCTTACATATTTTGAAGCCTGCACTCTGATTGCTTTTAAATATTTTCAAGATGAAAAAATAGATATAGCAATACTTGAAGTAGGTCTTGGTGGAAGATGGGATAGCACAAATGTTGTTTATCCGGAAGTTTCAGTAATAACAAATGTATCTTACGACCATACACATCTTTTAGGAGATACCCTTGAAAAAATAGCTTATGAAAAGCTCGGCATAGCAAGAAAAGATAGACCACTTATAATAGGAAGTGACCAAAAAGAAATTATAAATCAGGCTTATGAACTTGGAATAAAAAAGATATATCATCTAAAAAAAGATTTTGATTTTTCGGTAAAAGAAGAAGGTTTAATAGATTATTGGTTTAAAGATATTACAATAAAAGATATAAAAACAAAAATGCTTGGGAAAAGACAGGCAAATAATATATCTACTGCAATTACTGCATTTTTAACATATCTGAAAAAAGAAAATATATCTATCAATGAAGAAATTATTAAAAAAGCAATTTTTGATACTACTATACCGGCAAGAATGCAGATTTTAAAACAAAATCCATTAATAATATTAGATGGCGGACATAATCCGGATGGAATAGAAAAAACATTAAGCGAAATAAAAGAGATTTATCCTGAAAAAAATATATATGTTATTTTTTCTGCAATGAAAGATAAAGATTGGCAAAAAGAGATAGATATAATAAAAAGATATTCAAAAAATATAATCTTTTATCAAGCCAATATGGATAGAAGCCTGAAAATAGAAGATATAAAAGATAAAGTATATATCGCTTTTGAAGATTTAAAAGATATTGATAAATTTATAAAAGAAAATAATCAAGATAATAATCTTTTCCTCTTTATTGGCTCATTATATACTGCCGGAGAAGTTCTTAAATTTTATAGCTAAATTTTTAAAACTGGATATTTTTTATCTTTATCTACTATATGAATATCTTCAACTGCAAATTTATTTTCTTTTAGTAGATTATAGATATTTATTGCATCTTCTTTATTTAAAAATCCAAATACAAGCCCACAATGTGGATATATCTCTTTTGGAACCGGAAGAAGTATATATTTATTATTAACATTTTTTTCTTCTTTTAACCATTTATCTGCCCTTAATCCTTCTGCTACTGAAACAAATGTTAATAAATATTTTGGTTTCTTAGGTGGAAATAAATCTAAAAGATGTTTTATAAAATGTAATTTAACACCAAGAGATATGAATTTTATTTTATCTATAATATTTTCTCCTTTAAATCCTTTTCCTCTTTCTATAATAGCTACATAATATCCATTTTCTTCTTTAAATTCTAATAATTTATTTCCGGTTTCATACGCCCAAATCTCTATATCTTTTTTAAATGCTTTATCATCTGCCAAAATTTTTAATCTTTCACCAACCGGTATCTCTTTTAAATTTTTTGAAACAATGGTAAGCGGAAGAGGACAAAATAAACCTCTTGTATCAACTTCTTTCATATTTGCTCCAACTTAGTTTTAATATTAATTAAATATTATATCACCTGCTGTTTTTATAAATGAGAATTTTGACAGATTAATATTTAATCTTTACGGTTTTTAATTTAAAAAACTAAGATTTTTTAAATAACTAATCAAAATTTATAGACCTTATAGGTTCTGGTTGAGGTTTGGCAAAATAATACCCTTGAGCCAAATCAACACCTATCTCTCTTATCGTTGCAAATTCATTTGCAGTTTCTACTCCTTCTGCTAAAACCAAAATATCATGTTCTTTTGCAAGATTATACAGAGCTTTATATGTAGATTGTTTTAGTTTATTTGAGTCTATGTTTTGTATTATTTTTCTATCAACTTTTATAATGTCTGGTTTAATTTCTATAAGCATTATTAGACCAGAATAACCCTCTCCAACATCATCGAGGGCAACCATAAAACCTTCTTTTTTGTAATATTCAAGTATATATAAAAGATGTTTTTTATCTTCAACAGATTCAGTTTCAACAACTTCAAATACAATATTTTTAGGGTCAAATTCTAACTGATGTGCCCATTCAATTGTTGTTTTTAAACAAAATGCTGGGTCATATATGGCTGTTGGTAAAAAATTTATAAAAACTTTTTGTTTTATATTTTTAGCTGCAGTAGCTTTTAAAGCATTTTCTCTACATAATTTATCAAGCAAAAAATCTGAATCATTGCGTTTTGATTTTTTAAATAACTCATCTGGAAACATTATGGAACCATCTGATTTAATACCTCTAACAAGTGCCTCATATCCATATATACTTTTATCATTTACGTTAACAATTGGTTGAAAATAAAATGTAAATGAAGCATTTTCTAAAATATAAAAAAATTCCCTATCTTCAAAAGAATTAATATAATATTGTAAGCTTTTATCACATAAAAGAGATTTAAAATTAAATTTTTCGTTGTTATAGTAAATAACTACATGGATTGCATCGGCTAAAAGCTCTGGAAAATTTTCTTTAAATTTATCAAGATGCTGTTCAAAAAAATTAAATGCATTTTCTACATCAATAAAATATGCTCCATTATCCTCTTTTAAATAAATACCTAAATTTAAGAAAAACTGTTTTAGTTTAGCTTCAAGTTCATCAACTTCACCTACAAAATATATTCTTGCTGGCTTTGATTCAATTTTAGGAATATTACTACATTTAACACAACTCATATATCTTACCCCTAATCTTATTCTTTCAATCTATTTTAAATATAATTCTTGGAAAAAGTTTGTCAATAAGTAGTATAGTTCTCATACTATGGCTCCCATATAGGTAGGTTTTCATCATTTCCCCACTCATACCATCCACCGGTATATATTTTTAGATTATTAAAACCGATAGATTTTAAAGCTAAAAATACAAAAGAAGAGCGAACGCCTATGCTGCAAGAAATTATTATTTTTTTATCTTTTGTTATCTTTAATTCATCTAAGGTTTTGAATATTTTTTCTTTTGGTTTGAAAAAACTATCTTTTCCTTGGAAAAATTTCCAGTATATAAATTTTGCCCCAGGAATATGTCCTACTCTTTTAATTTCTTGAATAGGTTGTTTTCCTACATGTTCAAGAAAACTTCTAACATCTAATAAAACAGTATCTTCTGGTCTTTCTTTTACATATTTCAAAACTTCTTCTTTTGTAGCAACAACATTATATCTTGGATTTGGTTTAAAATCTGCTTTTTTAGGATTATAAAAAGTGGATGTAGTTTCATAACCGGCATTTTTCCATGCATTTAATCCACCATCAAGGATTTTTAAATTTGTTTCAGGCATACCCATTGAATATAAAACGAACCATACATAAGTAGCTGTGTAAGGTTTATCCGGATTTGTATAATAAATAATTACTTTGCTTTTATTTGATATTCCATTTTCTGAAAATAATTTTTTGGCTGTCTGTGGACATAAAGGAAGATATTTACATCTTTCTTTTTCTTTATTTTGTATTGCTATATCTTGAAGATAAAATGCATCAATATTTATAGAGTTTGGTATATGTTCTTTCTGATAATTTTCCTTTGAATCTGCAAAAATAAATATATAATCTTTAAAATTTTCCTTTGCTTCTTTTGCAGAAATTAAATAAGGATTTTCATCGGCAAAAGCATATAAAAATGCCAACAGAATAAAAATTATAAACTTAACCATAATTTAAATATAATCTACAATAAATTTTTTTAGATGATGTAAATCATTTATGGGTAAAGTTGTTCACCGGTTTCTGCATCATAAATAAAAATAGCTTTTACCGGACAAACCTCTGCTGCCCTAAATATATCCTCTTCTTCATCAACAGTTAGCTCTAAAACAACTTCCTGTCTTTTTTTATCAGCTACTTCTTCAAATAATTTATCTTTATCTTTATTTGGCTCTAAAATTACAGCTTTATGCCTTTTATCTAAAACAAGATATTTTGGAGCTTCTGGAACACATACTCCTATTCCTTCACATAAAGTTCTATCTACAACAACTTTTAATCTGCCCATCTTTATACCTCTTTGAATTTCATAATGATATAATTTTATCACCAAAAATAATTAGAGGTATGACGAAAATTAGGAATAAACTTTTTTTAGCATTAATAACTTTCGGATTTGCATTTGCCGGTGAAACTGATATAATTCAATCTAACTATCCTTTGCCTTATAATAACATATATGATATTTATGAAAAACATAAAGATATTCAGGAAATTAAGAAATTTTTAGATTACACAAATGATTTTTTAGATATTAAGATACAAAATAATAAAATCATAGCCACAAAAAAACCTATAATAAAAAAAATAGAAATATATGGAAATAAAGCTTTTTGGGATAATGAAATTCTTGCAGTATCCGGTATAAGGGAAAATCAATCAATAGACCCACAAATCTTGGAAAATTTACCCCAGAGAATAAAACAGTTTTATGCCGATAATGGATATCTTAAAGCAGATGTCCAGATACAAAAAGAAATAACAAGTGATGGGTATATATATATCAAAATAGTTATTGATGAAGGAAATCAAATAAAGATAAATGATTTTATAATAATTTCCGATATATCTTTATCCGATGAACAGATAAGCAAATATAAAAACAGATTGAAAAATCTATTTAAAGAAGAAAAAACTCTATTTTTCTTTTTACCGAAAAAAATAGCAAGATTACAGGAAATACAGGATAAAATAGATGATTTTTGCGATGAGATAAAAAAAGAAGGATATTATGAAGCATATTGCTTGCTTGATGGATTTGATATAAAGAAAGACAAAGCAGATATTAAAGTTGCAATAAATTTTGGGACTAAATATATAGTTAGATTTTATGGGAATCAAAATTTCAGCAAAGAACAGCTTGAAAAATTTATAAATTTTCAGGATACAGGAATTACATATTACTGGCTTAGAGATTTTGCAAACAGGATTGAAAATTTTTATAAAGAGAATGGATATATAGATGCAAATATAAAACTTGAAACAGAGGAAGAAAATGGAACTACTTATCTTAATTACTACATAATAGAAGGTGAAAAATATCAAATAGATAAGGTTAATGTATATTCAGATAAAGAAGCAACAAAAAATTATATTATTGAAAAAATCAAAGATAAAAATCTTGGAGAAATTTATAGATTCTTAGAAAATTTAAAAGAAAAATATATTAAAAATGGTTATCTAAATGCAGATTTTAACTTACAACAAAAAATATCTGATTTAGAAAAAAAGATAGATTTAGATATATCTTTCAATGTAGGTAAACAGTATATTTTAGGAGAGGTTAAGTTTGAAGGATATCCTTACAAACAAAAGATGAAATTACCTGCTGTTTATAATCCGGAATATATTTTATCAATTCAAGATAATTTTAAAAGATTTATGAAAGACAAAGGATATTTAGATGCAGATGTTTTACTTGATGTCCAGTTTGAAGAAAAAGAAGATAAAATGTATGCAAAAGCTATAATGAATGCGATACCCGGAAATATTTATGAGAACGGAGATGTTTTTGTTTATGGAAGTTATTATATGAAGCCATCTCCAATTTTATGGCAAGTTTCAAAAGAAAAATATTTTAATAAAGAAGATTTTGATACAGAAGTAGAGCAGATTTATAACTCAAGATTGTTTGATTTTGTTAATCCGGTTTTAGATACAGAAGATAAAAAAATAAACAAAATATATATAATACATGATGATAAAAGGGGATATTTTCAAGGTAGTGTTGGATATAATACAGACCAGCAGTTTAAAGCTTCAATTTCAACAACTTTGAAAAATTTATTTAATTATGGTTTTATTTCTTCCCTTTATTTAGAAAGGTCAAATTTTCAAACAAATTACAGATTAGCTTTTGGTAATACACTTTTACCTTATAAATTAACCGGCTTTGTATCCGGATTTAAATCAACTCAAACCCATAGGTATTACGATATAGATTTCAAAGGATATGATTTAACATTAACCAGAAGAGTAAATAAATGGGTTACAAACATTTTATTCTTAGAGTATAAAAATAATGATTTATCGGATAAAGCTACAACAAAAAGTTCTTTTAATACATTAAAAGCATCTCTCACAATTATAGATGACCATAGGGATAATAAATTTGATGCTAAATCCGGATATTATATTTCAGGAAAATTGGAAAAAGAGTTTAAAGATATTGATTTTTATAAAATAGAATTATCCGGAAGATATTATATTTCCTTTCTTGATGATTATATAACCTTTTCCCAAAGATTTCAAACCGGCTATATATATAAAAGTATAGAAAAATTACCATTATCAGAAAGATATTATCTTGGTGGTATCTCTTCTATGAGAGGATTTGCTTTTGAAGAACTTGCCGGTAAAGAAAAGATAGGCGGTAAATCATTTAATCTAATAAACAATGATTTAAGATTCCTTATTTATCCAAAATATAATCTTTATGGTTTGGTTTTTGCTGATTTTGGACAGGTTTATTCAAAAAAATATGAATTTTCTTTTAGAAAAACAGCAGGAGTAGGTGTTTATATACCTACACCGGTAGGTGCCTTAATTTTTGATATTGCCAAAAAACTTGATAAAAAACCAGATGAAAGTAATTACAGAATAGAATTTAGCATAGGAACATCTTTTTAAGTGTTAAATATAAATGTTATAATAATTCAAAATCAAATTTGGAGGTTTTGTTTAATTGATTTGGTTTACAGAATATCAAACAAAAAATACAGGTCTTACAGTAAGAGTGAAAGAAGCAAAAAGATTTAATTCCCAGTATCAAGAGATTTTACTACTTGATACTTATGAATACGGTAAAATGCTTGTTTTAGATGGTGCAGTCCAGACAACAGAAAGAGATGAATTTATTTACCATGAAATGCTTGCACATCCGGCATTAATAAAACATCCAAATCCTGAAAGAATTTTAGTAATAGGTGGCGGAGATGGTGGAACTGTTAGAGAAGTTTTAAAACATCAATCTGTAAAAGAAGTTCATCTTTGTGAAATTGATGGTGAAGTTATAAAAGTATCTAAGGAATATCTACCAACAATATCAAATATGCTTGATAATGAAAAAGTAAAAATATTTGTAGAAGATGGAAACAAATTTTTAGATGAGAGAAAAGGATATTATGATGTAATATTACTTGATTTATCTGACCCTGTCGGACCGGCAGAAGCCTTATTTAGAAGAGCTTTTTATCAAAAAGTAAAAAATGCTTTAAAAGAAGGTGGAATTTTAACAGCCCAAACCGAATCTCCATTCTTACAAACAGAATATTTTAAATCGGCAGTATTAGAGATAAAAGAAGTGTTTAAAAATGTAGGAACATATCTTGCATTTATACCTACTTATCCTGCCGGAATGTGGAGCTTTACAATGGCAAGTGATGATATTGATATTTTTGAAAATTCTAATATGGAAAGAATAGATAAATTGAATACAAAATATTTTTGTGATAAAATATATATTTCCTTGTTTAGTTTACCAAAATTTGTGTCTGAATTAATAACTTAAAGGAGAGGTGATAAATTGGCAAGAGAAGTGTTAAACAATATTGCCCAAAGAGCTTCAGAGAAAACCGGTATTAAACTTTACGGAAGAAGTGTAGAAAGGGTTATTGCTGGCCTTTTAACAACTACTGATTTTTGGAAAGTGGTAGATTTAGCAGACCAACCTGTTCCGGCAACTGCTGAAATAGTTAGACAACTTGTGGCAGAGAGCCTTGCAAAAATAGAAAATGATGAAATTTATCTTACAGAAAAAGGATTACAACTTGTTAAAGATTTAAAAATACCACCGGCAGTAGATTATAGCTGTAAAGCCTGCGAAGGAAGAGGTATTCCTTTTTATGCAAATCTTGATTGGTATCATACATTTTTACAGGTTACAAAAGATAGACCAAAAGCAATTCAAGAATATGACCAAGGAAGTGTAACACCGGAAACTACTGTATCAAGAGTTTTATTCCTTGATTCCAGAGAAGATTTAAGAGATAGAGATATTTTGGTTATGGGTGCAGAAGATGATTTGACCGGTTTAGCAGTAGCTTTAACAAGATTACCAAGAAGAGTTTTAGTTTTAGATATAGATGAGCGTTCAATAGATTTTGATAATAGAATATTTAAAGAGCTTGGAATAGATAACGCAGAAGCTATAAGATTTGATTTGAGAAATCCTTTCCCTGAAGAATGGCTTAAATCTTTTGATGTATTTATAACAGATCCACCTGAAACTTTAAAAGCATTTAAAGCCTTTATAGCAAGAGGAATAGCTTCTTTAAAATCAGAAGGAAGCGTTGGATATTTCGGCTTAACACTTAGAGATTCTTCTATAACAAGATGGCATCAATTCCAAAAAGCTTTAATCAATGATTATGGAATGGTTATAACTGATATAATTCAAGATTTTAATGCTTATATGAACTGGGATTATCACGCAGAAACTAAAGCACAGGAAGTAGCTCCGGTAAATAAAGTGCCTACCGATATATGGTATAGGTCTGCATGGGTAAGAATGGAAGCTTTACCGGGATTTAAAGGTGAAAATGTCCAGATAACAGATGAAGTATTTAGAGAATTATACTTAGACGAAGAAGGCTCAACAACATAAAATCAATAAAAAGGGGTAATCCCCCCTTTCCACTTAAACTTATCTTAATTTGTCTTATTTTTCATAGAGATTTAAACCTTTATTCATATCAACAGATATTCCAAGAGCTTTTATCAAAAAACAACTATTATATGTTAAGCAATACCAAAACCGAACTTATAGAGAAATGATAAACTGGGGAATTAAAACATTCTCTTCAAAAGGATAAACTATTATTAATTTTCGGTATTGTTATAAATTAATGTTTCTATTGATACAGCAATTATTATAGAAGCTAAAAATCTTAAAAGATAAAAATTGCACATAAAATATGCACATAATAATTGGAATATCACAAAATCAGTGCAATCTTTTTTTATCCATCAAACATAATTTAAGCTAAGTATATAATAAAATTAGATTTTTAACATCCGGCATAATTCTTGCTTTATAGTAAAAGAATAGTTTTAATAGGAGGAAAGAATGAAAAAGTTATTTTATACTACATTTACAATGCTCTTTCCTATTTTGGCTTTTGCAGAAGAAGCTCCAAAAATTGATACAGGTAATACTGCATGGATGATTGTAGCAACAACATTAGTTATGCTTATGACACCTGCCGGATTGGCTTTATTTTATGGAGGTATGACCAGAAGTAAAAACATTCTTAATACAATTGGAATGAGTTTTCTTGCTTACTGTATAACATCTGTTGTTTGGGTTTTATGGGGTTATACATTGGCTTTTGGAACAGATATATCCGGTTTAATAGGTAGTTTAGAACATATATTTTTAGTTGGAATATCTCTTAAAGATGTATGGTCTACCGGAAATATTCCTACCTTGTTGTTTGTTATGTTTCAGCTTACATTTGCAGCTATAACTGTAGCTCTTATAAGTGGTTCTGTTATAGAAAGAATGAAATTTTCAACATGGTTAATAATTGTTATATTATGGATAACCTTAGTATATGCTCCAATAGCTCACTGGATATGGGGAGGAGGATTTTTATCTAAACTTGGTGTGCTTGATTTTGCCGGTGGAACAGTTATAGAAACTAATTCAGGTATTGCAGGATTAGTAATGGCTTTACTCCTTGGTAAAAGGTTAGATTATGGCAAAAAGGCTATACTTCCTTCATCTGTAGTTTTAACAACTGTTGGAGCTATTTTATTATGGTTTGGATGGTTTGGATTTAATGCAGGGAGTGAATTATCTGCTGATGGTATAGCTGTTTCTGCATTCTTAGTAACAAATACAGCTGCTGCCTTTGGTGCTATTTCATGGATGTTAACTGAGTGGATTATATTTAAAAAACCAACTATGCTTGGTGCTGCTTCTGGAGTTGTTGCAGGTTTAGTTGCTATAACACCGGCTGCAGGCTTTATTGATTTAGCAGGTAGTATTATAATTGGAATCGTTGCAGGTTTAATTGGATTTGTTGGTATATATTGGGTTAAAAAACGTTTTGGATATGATGATTCTTTAGATGTTTTTGGAGTTCATGGTCTAAATGGAATATGGGGAACTATTGCTACCGGAATCTTTGCAAATCCTTTAATAAATCCTGCAGGAACAGGGCTATTGTATGGAAATCCAAAACAAATTTTAATACAACTATTAGCAGTATTAGTTACTATCGTATATACTGCATTTATGACATTTATAGTTTATTTTATTGCTTCATTCTTAACTAAAGGTGCAAGGGTAGATAAAGAATCTGAAATAAAAGGATTAGATGAAGCAATCCATGGAGAAAGAGGATTTGAATTATAATATTTTTAAGGAGGTAAAAAGCTATGAAAAAATTATTATTTTCAACAATCTTTTTAATAGGTGTTGCAAATGCAGGAACAATTAATGTAGCAAATTCAGATTTAAATTTTGCAGGGGCAGTAACTACCGGTTATTTTGCTTCCACTAATACCGGTAGTAATAATCACGACTCGTTTAAAGTATCAAATTTCCTATTAAATCTATCTTCTGATGCAAAAGAGGGAAGCATCGGATTTAATGCAGCTTTTGGAACAATACTTCTTCCTACTATATTAGATGGTGGACTTGTTGATAATAAAGCTATTTTAAACAAAGATTTTGGAATAATTTATGGTTATGCATCATATATTCCTATAAAGGATTTAGAAATAGATGCCGGTGGTGTCAACAGTTGCCAAAAAACATAGTTAAACATTGACAACCGCTGACTTTCGGGAACTCCCCTTAGATTTTGTCCTTCTTTTTGAAGAACCTTTCAGAGAAATCCCCAACGGCACCACTGAGCCGTCTTCCCTACCTGCTTTTAGCAAGTAGGACAGGTAAATGAAAAACTGATTAAATACTGCATTTACATCTGCATTTACTTTATACCCACAACATTGACACCCAAATAATGCAGTAGAACCATTCGGCGAAAACCTTTCACCGATAGCCCCACATTTACTGCATCTTTGTGATGTGTATTGTGGATATATATCATCTACTACATATCCTTTCTCTAATCCTTTTTCTTTTACTTTATCTATTATTCTGCTTTTTAACCAATAGTTTAGTTTTCTGTTTAACTTCTTGCTTTTATCTTTATTTGCCCTTAATCCTTTTAATTTCTCAAATACTACTATTTTTTCACTATCCACTTTCCACTCTTCACTATTCACTATCTTGTCTATCTCTTTTGCCACTTTCAATGCTATTTCTCTGTTTAAGTTGTTTATTTTTCTCCATAAGTATTTGTTATCTTCTTTGTTTGGTTTCCTACCGGTTAATCTTTGTTTTATTCTTATTAAATGCAGTAGATAATCCCTTTTGTATGTTAATCTCGTTATCTCTCCATTTATAAATGTTATTTCCTTTAACTTGCTTTGTTTATTCTTCCAATCTATCTCATTTACTGATATTGTTGCTAAATTTCTTTGTATGTTTAAATCTACATTAACTATATATTTTGGTTTCTTT